>JAFLTD010000067.1 GCA_022510625.1 Lachnospiraceae bacterium | reverse complement strand
TGCTGGAATAGCGCAGTCGGTAGCGCAACTGATTCGTAATCAGTAGGTCGAGGGTTCGAGTCCCTTTTCCAGCTTATGCAAGCAAACGGCATCTGTGCGCAGGCAGGATGCCGTTTTTTATGAATAGGAGAATAATATGAAATTTGTTTGTATCGGCGGACCGAATGCGGAAAAAGAAGTATTGACGAGCGAGTATAAAACAGCAAAACGATTGGGAGAAGTCAGAATAGGCGAACATCATTTTTTCTACCGTTACTTTATTAAGATCAGATACGCTTCTATTGATGAAATCGAAAGAGCATATTTGAGGGAAGAGAGTGGAGAAAGCGGTGAGTTCCTTTTGCTGGAGTCCTATTTGATGCTCAGAATGAGGGATAAATCCTTGCATAAGCTGCGGATGGAGAGGGAACTGTATGCGAGGGCGGTTTTGTTATATTTTGAAGAGAATTATCCTCATATTGCGATAGGATTTGACGAATAAATACAAAAAATAGGCATACAATACCTTGACAGTGATAAAAACAGTGATACAATATATAGTGTACTAGGCTTGGTTTTGTCAATATAATGTGTTTTGAACAACGGATTGGTGGGTATTGTGGGATGAAAATTATCAAGAGAAGCGGTGCGGAAGTAAACTTTGATTTGGAGAAGATCATAGCGGCAATCTGTAAAGCGAACAACAGTGTCAAAGAGGAAGACAAATTGACAGAGGAAGAAATCGACGAGATTGCAGGTATTGTTGCTAAGAATTGTGAGGAGATGCAGCGTTCTCCAAGCGTGGAGGAGATTCAGGATATGGTGGAGAACCAGCTGATGAAGTACCGCGCATACACAATGGCACGCAGTTATATTACTTACCGATACAAACGTGCTCTGATCAGAAAATCAAACTCTACGGACGAGCAGATCTTAACTTTGTTGGAATGTAACAATGAGGAAGTAAAGCAGGAAAATTCCAATAAGAATCCCACGGTAAACAGCGTACAGCGCGATTATATGGCGGGAGAAGTCAGTAAGGATATCACCAAGCGGTTTCTTTTGCCGCCGGACATTGTAGAGGCCCACGAGCAAGGTATTTTACATTTTCACGATGCAGATTATTTTGCCCAACACATGCATAATTGTTGTTTGGTCAATTTGGAAGATATGCTGCAGAACGGCACTGTGGTAAGTGAGACGATGATCGATACGCCTAAGAGTTTTTCCACGGCATGCAATGTCGCCACACAGAGTATAGCGCAGATTGCCAGTTGTCAGTACGGCGGACAGAGTGTGTCGCTGTCTCATTTGGCGCCCTTTGTGGACGTGAGCAGACAGAAATTTCGCAGAGAAATCAGAATAGAGATGGAAGAGAACGGCATTGAGGCGAGCGATGAACAGATTAATCGGATTGCCGAAAGACGTGTCAAGGATGAAATAAAGCGCGGTGTTCAAATTATACAGTATCAGGTTATCACGCTGATGACGACCAATGGACAGGCACCTTTCATCACTGTGTTTATGTATATTGATGAGGTACCCGAGGGCCAGCTTAGGGATGATCTGGCAATGATCATCGAGGAGATGCTCAACCAGCGCATTAAAGGTGTTAAAAATGAGAAGGGCGTATATATTACGCCGGCATTTCCAAAATTGATCTATGTGCTGGAGGAAGACAATATCCGTGAGGGAAGCCGCTACTGGTATCTGACAAAACTGGCGGCACAGTGTACCGCCAAACGCATGGTGCCCGATTATATTTCAGAGAAAGTTATGAAGAAATTAAAGGACGGCAACTGCTACACCTGCATGGGGTGTCGTTCGTTTCTTTCGGTATATCATGACGAGGATGATAAGCCGAAGTTTTACGGAAGATTTAATCAGGGTGTTGTCACCTTGAATCTGGTGGATGTGGCATGTTCTTCCGGCAAGGATATGAACAAGTTTTGGGAGATCATGGACGAACGGCTGGATATGTGCAAGAGAGCACTTATGTGTCGTCACAACAGACTGAAAGGCACGCCTTCCGATGTTGCGCCGATACTTTGGCAGAACGGTGCGCTTGCAAGACTGAAGAAAGGCGAGAAGATTGATAAGCTTCTCTATGGAGGATACTCCACGATTTCGCTCGGTTATGCCGGCCTGTGTGAATGTACAAGATATATGACGGGTAAGAGTCATACGGACCCTGAGGCTACACCGTTTGCCCTGAAAGTCATGCAGTACTTGAATCATGCATGCCAAGAGTGGTTTGAGGAGACCAATATCGGTTTCAGCCTATATGGTACGCCGCTAGAATCTACCACGTATAAATTTGCAAAATGTCTGCAGAAACGTTTCGGAATCATTGAAGGGGTGACGGACAAAAACTATATCACCAACAGTTATCATGTGCATGTAACGGAAGATATCAATGCATTTGATAAACTGAAATTCGAGGCGCAGTTCCAGGAACTGTCACCGGGCGGTGCAATCAGCTATGTGGAAGTGCCGAATATGGAGAATAATCTTGATGCCGTATTGTCCGTAATGCAGTATATCTACGAGAATATCATGTATGCGGAACTGAATACCAAGAGCGATTACTGCCAGCAATGTGACTATCACGGAGAGATACAGATTGTCACCGACACGGACGGCAAATTGATTTGGCAGTGTCCCAATTGCGGAAATACTGATCAGGACAAGATGAATGTAGCAAGGCGTACATGCGGATATATCGGAACCCAGTTCTGGAATCAGGGCCGTACACAGGAAATCAAAGAGAGAGTATTGCATTTATAAAAAATTGAGCTTCGCTCAATTGCGAGCTTTACTATGAGTAAACCTAAAGGTTAACTCGTAAACTCGAATAAGAAGGACAAATATGAATTACTCGGAAATTAAAAGCTATGACATCGCCAACGGTCCGGGCGTTCGTGTAACACTCTTTGTGAGCGGGTGTACACACCGATGCGAGGGATGCTTTAATGAGGTGACATGGGATTTTAACTATGGCAGTCTCTTTGACGAGGATGCGGCGAGGAGGATAATCGCCGATTTGGAGCCGGATTATATTGCGGGGCTCACACTGCTTGGCGGAGAACCTCTTGAATATGTGAACTGGCAGGCACTTTTACCCTTTGTGCGGACAGTTAAGGAAAAGTACCCGAACAAAGATATCTGGTGCTATACAGGTTATCGTTTTGAAGAGGATATTCTGGATAATTTCTGTAAACAATGGGAGGATATGAGAACATTCCTGTCCTATATCGACGTGCTTGTAGACGGAGAATTTGTTATAGACCGCAAGAACATAAGCCTGCAGTTTCGAGGCTCAGACAATCAGCGCATCATTCTGGTGCAGGAATCGCTGCAGAGCGGAAAAACGGTGCTTTGGACGGGCGGTTGAGCGGAATGCATGATAAGAAAAGCAGGCCTTGGGGCCTGCTTTTTTATATGACAGAACGTTAATATTTCTTGCGATAATGATGCTCCAGGCTCTGAATCAATTTGTAGAATGCCATGGCAATTGCACACAGAATAATGATAGATGTGATCACCATGCTTAACTGGAATACTTGGGAACCGTAGATGATTAGATATCCGAGACCACGTCTGGCGGCGAGAAATTCGCCTATAATAACTCCTACAAGGGCAAGACCGATGTTGACTTTCATATTACTGAGAATCAATGGGACGGAGCTTGGGAAAATGACTTTAAAGAAGGCATCTCGGCGGCTGCCGCCCAGTGTGTAGATTAGTTTCAGCATCTCGGGATCTGCCTGGCAAAACCCTGTATAAAGATTGATGATGGAACCGAAGACGGCGACAGAAATGCCGGCAACAATAATGGTATTTGTTCCGGTACCCAGCCAGACAATCAATAGAGGTGCCAGTGCCGATTTTGGCAGAGAATTAAGGACGACAAGATATGGTTCCAAGATCTCCGCGAGGCTGCGTACATACCAAAGAATGGTTGCAATCAAAAGGCTTAGAAGCGTGACCAACAGGAAACTGACAATGATTTCGAGCAGTGTAATGCCCGTGTGGGTAAAGAATGAATGATCTAAAAACATTCGGTACAGGTAGGTTACGATACCGCTCGGGCTGCTGAAAAAAAAGGCGTCGATCCATTGCTGTCTCGCAGCAAGTTCCCAGAGGATTAAAAATGCGATGACCAACAGAAGCCGGGCAAAGCTGACTATGTGATGATGACGCCTGTGTGCTTTCAGAAACCGCGCCTGATTGGCGGATATTCCATCAGGCTGATGGGACAATGGATTGTTCATTCGTCAACACCTCCCATAACTGATTGAAATAGAGTTGATATTCTGCAGTGTTTCTCACTTCCATGGGATCCTGCCGGTCTACGGAGAAGTGAATCGGCATTTCACACTTGATGCACGCAGGTCTTTTGGATAAAACAAGTACGCGGTCCGCAAGCGTAATTGCCTCCGAAAGATCATGTGTAATCAGAATAGCCGTCTTGTTGGTCTGGCGGATAATCTGCGCAATATCTGCGGAAACATTCAGTCTTGTCTGAGAATCCAGAGCGCTAAAGGGCTCATCCAACAGCAGCAGGTCGGGATGGATGGCCATGGTGCGTATCAGAGCCGCCCGCTGCCGCATGCCTCCGGACAGTTCGGAAGGCTTCTTGTCCTTAAAAGCATAGAGGTCATAGTCCTTGAGCAGTTGTAATACATAGTCGCGGTTCTCCTGATTAAGCGTATGATTGAGTTCCAACCCTAAAATAACGTTCTGATAGATGGTTCGCCATTCAAAAAGATGATCTCGCTGAAGCATATAACCGATTCTCACGATGTCACTCCGGTCGCAGTCGGTAATGTATTGGCCTTTGTAGAATAAGTCACCTTCCTCAGGGGTTAGAAGACCGGCTATAATGGACAGAAGTGTAGATTTGCCGCATCCGCTGGGTCCTACGATTGCCAGGAATTCTCCTTGGGATACCTCAAAAGATATATGAGACAGTGCAGGTGTTTCTCCTTTCAGATTGTGATATGCATAGGAGACATCCTGTAGTGTTAACAGTAATTGCATAGAATAACAACTCCTTATGGTTATACGATATTGTATGAATATTAAGAAAATATGTGTTTTGATTGAAATGAAAAGTGTTTTATGGTATCATCAAATTCAGATTTAATTATAGTGGAGGACTAGTGCATGGCACAGCTGTGGGGCGGTCGTTTTACAAAAGAAACGGACAAGCTTGTATATAATTTTAACGCATCGATTTCCTTTGACCGCAAATTGTTCGCACAGGATATCGAGGGCAGTATTGCACATGTGGTCATGCTTGCAAAACAGGGTATTCTAACGAAAGATGAGAAGGATACCATTTTGAGAGGACTGACCGCAATTCGCAAGGATGTGGATGAAGGACGTTTGCAGATTACGGAAGAATATGAGGATATTCACAGCTTTGTGGAGGCAAATCTGATAGAGCGTATCGGTGATGTAGGCAAGAAGCTGCATACCGGAAGAAGCCGCAATGACCAGGTGGCACTTGATATGAGGCTGTATATCAGGTTGGAAGTGCTCTGTGTGGACGAGCTGGTGAAGGAACTGCTTGGCACACTTCTTCGCATTATGGAGGAAAATACAGACACATACATGCCGGGATTTACGCACTTGCAGAAAGCACAGCCGGTGACACTGGCTCATCATATCGGTGCGTACTTTGAGATGTTTAAGAGAGACCGGTCACGTTTAAAGGATATCTATCACCGCATGAATTACTGCCCGCTTGGTGCAGGGGCACTGGCAGGGACAACTTATCCGCTTGACAGGAACTATACGGCATCACTTCTCGGGTTTGAAGGTCCGTCACTTAACAGCATGGATGCCGTGTCCGACAGAGACTATGTGATAGAATTGTTGTCGGCATTATCTACGATTATGATGCACTTGAGTCGTTTCTGTGAGGAGATCATCATCTGGAACTCCGATGAGTATCGGTTTGTTGAGATCGATGACGCGTATTCCACGGGCAGCAGCATCATGCCTCAGAAGAAGAATCCGGACATTGCCGAATTGATTCGGGGTAAAACAGGCAGAGTGTACGGGGCGCTGGTCTCGATCTTAACGACTATGAAGGGCATTCCTCTCGCTTATAATAAGGATATGCAGGAGGATAAAGAGCTGACTTTTGACGCCGTTGACACGGTGAAAGGCTGTCTGGCGTTGTTTGAGGGCATGATCCGTACCATGAAGTTCCGAAAGGAAGTCATGGAAAGAAGTGCTATGAAGGGATTTACCAATGCAACAGATGCGGCGGATTACCTGGTAGGGCGAGGTGTGCCGTTTCGGGATGCGCACGGTATTATCGGGAAATTGGTGTTGTACTGCATTGACAAGCAATGCAGTATTGAAGATTTGTCGATAGAGGAACTCAAAGAAATCAGCCCGGTCTTTGAGGAGGATATTTATGATGCGATCAGCTTAAAGGCATGTGTGGAGAAGAGATTGACCACGGGTGCGCCGGGACCGGAAGCAATGCAAGAAATCATTGCCATAGAAAAAGACTATCTTGCAAAAGACTGGCAGATAGAAAGGAGCATATAGATTATGAGTGACAAATTGAGGGTAGGCATTTTGGGAGGAACCGGAATGGTGGGGCAGAGATTTATTGCGCTGCTTGAGAACCATCCGTGGTTTGAAGTGACGACGATTGCGGCAAGTCCGCGCTCCGCAGGCAGGACTTATGCCGAGGCGGTAGGCGACAGATGGAAAATGGCGACGCCTATACCTGAAGCGGTTAAGAATATAATTGTCAAGAATGTCAATGAAGTGAATGAAGTTGCTGCGGAGGTAGATTTCGTGTTCTCTGCAGTAGATATGACAAAGGATGAGATCAAAAAGATTGAGGAAGAGTATGCGAAAACGGAGACGCCTGTTGTATCCAATAACAGTGCACACCGCTGGACTCCCGATGTACCGATGGTCGTTCCAGAGATCAATGCGGACCATTTCGACGTGATTGAGTCTCAAAAAAAACGTCTGGGCACCACGAGAGGTTTTATTGCCGTTAAGCCGAACTGCTCGATTCAGAGTTATGCACCGGTGCTTACCGCATGGCAGGAGTTTGAACCGTATGAGGTGGTTGCCACAACATATCAGGCTATTTCGGGCGCGGGCAAGACTTTCAAGGACTGGCCTGAGATGATTGAAAACGTGATTCCGTATATCGGTGGTGAGGAGGAGAAGAGCGAGAAGGAACCGCTCAGAATCTGGGGAAGGATAGAGAACGGCGAGATCGTTCCGGCTACAAGTCCGGTCATCACCTGTCAATGTATTCGTGTGCCGGTCTTGAACGGGCATACCGCAGCGGTGTTTGTCAAGTTCAGAAAGCAGCCTACGAAGGAGCAGCTGATCGAGAAGTTGGTGAACTTCAAAGGACTTCCGCAGGAACTTAATCTGCCGAGTGCGCCGAAACAGTTTATTCAGGTGATGGAGGAGGAGAACCGTCCCCAGGTCACGCTGGATGTGGATTATGAGAACGGCATGGGAATCAGCGTTGGACGTATCAGAGAGGACAGCGTATATGACTGGAAATTTGTCGGCCTTTCCCACAATACGGTGCGCGGAGCCGCGGGCGGCGCGGTACTATGTGCCGAGACGTTGAAAGCGAAAGGTTACATAGTAAAAAAATAGCAGTAATTGTGATAGGGGTTACTTTGCCGGTATTGGGGGATTCGGCAGAGTGTAAGAGTATGGAAAATGGAAGAACTGAAAACCGATGCCGTCAGAGAAGTTTGAAGACATGTTGGCAGATATGACCGCGTAATACTTGTGGGGGAATTATGTTACTTGGCAGAACATCTGAATTGAAATATCTGAATAATTATTATGACAGAGAGGGCAGCCAGATTCTCGTTGTATACGGTCAGAAGCATATCGGTAAGACCACTCTTGTCAAGGAGTTTATGGAGGACAAGAACAGCTATTACTATCTGGCGAGGGCTTGCTCCGAGAGAGAGCACTTATACCAATGGGGTGCTCAGCTTCTGCGTGACGGATATGAGGTGGACCGATTTCCGTCCTTCCATGATATTTTTGCGAAGATTACCCGCAAAAGCCCCGGCAAAAAGGTTCTTGTGATTGATGAGTTTCAGAATATTGTCAGGGCTAGTGATCAATTTATGAAAGAGTTGGTCGCGTTCGTGCATAATCAGTGGAATCGTGATGAAGTCATGGTTGTGCTGTGCAGCTCCTCTATCGGATGGATTGAAAACAGTATGATTACGCGGATCGGCGACGCGGCATATGAGTTGTCGGGATTTTTCAAGATTCGTGAGATGCCCTTTGAGGATATCGTGCAGAGATTTCCCAATTTCCGAATTGAGGAGTGTGTCGAAGCATATGCGATTCTGGGCGGATTTCCCGGTTTATGGAACCGATTTGACGACAGACTGACCATACAGCAGAATATTTGCCGCAATATATTGGATTCCAACAGTTTTCTTTTCGAGGAAGGGGAACGTATGCTGACAGATCAGCTGCGAGAGCCCGGTGTATACAATACAATCATGGCATCGATCGCGGCGGGCAATCATAAGTTGAATAATCTTTACCTGCACACGGAGTTTTCACGTGCCAAAATCAGCGTATATCTCAAGAATCTGATAGAACTTGAACTGGTGGAAAAAGTATTTTCCTATGACACGGCAGGAAAGGATAATGTACAGAAGGGAATTTATCGAATCAGTCATCCTTTTGTGGATTTTTATTATACATATATGTACCCTTATCTGAGTGATCTTCAGACTCTGTCGGTCGGAGAGTTTTACAACCGTTATATCATGCCTGATTTCAGGAAATATGTATCGGGATATTTCAAGAAAGTATGCAGACAGCATTTGACGAAACTAAACAACAGAGGCAAGCTTCCGATCATGCTTGATGTTGTGGGAGAGTGGATCGGCAAGGACGGAGAACTCGACATTATCGCACAGGATGAAGAGGGACGTACGCTCATCGGTCTGTGCAGCTGGGAGAAACCGGTGGCTTATGAAGACTATGAGAATCTGCTGGTTCATGCCAGAAAGGCGAAAATTAATGCGGATTATATATATATGTACACAGCATTTCGCTTTGACGAGCGGCTGAATCTGGAGGCTAAAGTCAAGACCGGTCTAAAGCTGGTTCAAATATCGGATATATAGTGTGTTGACAAGTGAGCAATGAGGAATCTATGGGAAAGAGTATTTACATAGCGGAGAAGCCCAGCGTTGCAAAGGAATTTGCCAAAGCATTGAAATACAATATGAAAAGTAAAGACGGTTATATGGAGTCTGACGAAGCGGTTGTGACATGGTGCGTAGGTCATCTTGTGACCATGAGTTATCCTGAGGCATATGATGAGAAGTACAGGAGATGGTCGCTTGATACGATTCCGTTTATTCCGGAAGAGTTTAAGTATGAAGTGATTGAGAATGTCAGAAAGCAGTTCCAGATTGTGAGCGGACTGTTGAACCGTGAGGATGTAGAGACAATCTATGTCTGTACCGACTCCGGACGTGAGGGTGAATACATATATCGTCTGGTAGAGCAGCAGGCCAATGTGCAGGGCAAGTCCCGAAAGCGTGTCTGGATTGATTCACAGACGGAGGAAGAGATACTTCGCGGCATCAGAGAAGCCAAAGACCTGTCGGCATACGACAATCTCTCCAGTGCGGCATATCTGCGCGCTAAGGAAGACTATCTTATGGGAATTAATTTTTCCCGAGTGCTGACCTTGAAATACAGTAGTCCGATCAAGTCATATTTGAAGGCCGACAAGGCTGTGGTATCGGTGGGGCGCGTGATGACCTGTGTACTTGGCATGGTGGTCAACAGAGAACGCGAAATACGCGACTTTGTGAAAATACCTTTTTATCGGGTTTTGGCACAGATCGGTATAGAAGGGCGCGAATGTACCTGTGAGTGGAAAGCGGTGGAAGGTTCCCGTTATTATCAGTCGCCGTCACTCTACAAGGATAACGGATTTCTGCAGGAAAAGGACGCGGATGCCTTCATGGAATATCTGCGCGAAGAACCGGTGAAGCGACCTGTCGTTGAGAAAGTCGAGAAAAAGAAAGAGACCAAAAACCCGCCGCTTTTATACAATTTGGCGGAGTTACAGAATGATTGTTCCAAGCTGTTTAAAATCAGCCCGGATGAAACGCTGCGCATTGCGCAGGAACTGTATGAGAAGAAGCTGACTACTTATCCCCGCACGGATGCCAGAGTGCTGTCCGGTGCTGTAGCGAAAGAGATACACAAGAATATCAGCGGTCTTAAGAATTACAATATTGCTGCTCCTTATGCGGCGGAAATCTTAAATACGGGAAGTTACAAGACCATCGGCAGGAGCAGATATGTAAACGACAAGCAGATTACCGACCATTATGCAATCATTCCTACAGGACAGGGGTTGGGTGCATTAAGCGGTTTACATCCCACTTCGGCTATGGTATACGAGATTATTGTAAGACGGTTTTTGAGCATTTTTTACCCGGCTGCGGTATATCAGAAAGTCAATCTGGGTGTTATGATGAAGGGAGAATTTTTTTCCACCGGTTTCAAGGTTCTGACACAGGAGGGGTATTTGCCGGTGAGCATAAATTCCTTTTCCAAAAAGAAACCGCAAAATGAAGAGAATGAAGCAAAATCGGAGGAGCAGGAAACATCCTGTGATGACTCTTTCATGGAAGTGCTGGGGACATTAAAAAAGGGCAAGGAACTTCAGCTGAACGGTTTGGAGAAAAAGGAGGGTGAGACTTCTCCTCCCAAGCGTTACAACTCCGGTACGATGATCCTGACAATGGAAAACGCGGGACAGTTTATAGAGGACGAGGAACTGCGGGCGCAGATTAAGGGAAGCGGTATAGGAACATCCGCTACCAGGGCGGAGATCCTTAAAAAGCTGGTGAATATTAAGTACCTGGCGCTGAATAAGAAAACACAGATTATCACCCCGACACTGCTCGGTGAGATGATTTATGAGGTGGTAGCGGGAGCTATTAAGCCATTGCTTGATCCGAGACTGACCGCAAGTTGGGAAAAAGGGCTTACACTTGTCGCTGACGGAGAGATTTCCGAGGACGAATATATGGTGAAACTGGATGATTTCGTGACGAGAAGAACCAACACGGTGAAGCTGATGAATAATCAGACAGCGCTTTACGATAGATTCCGATATGTGGCACAATTTTATAATAAGAGATAGATTTGGATATGAAAACTGTAAAAGGCAGGTAAAGTAATATGGCATGTTTGCGGGATACCGAAATAAATGCCCTGTATACGCTTGATGAGACAATCGCAAAAGAAATATTTGACGGGGTGCTTTATCCGTGGGAAGTGCTTTCAAAGATAGGCGATTTTATCAGGGTATTGGGCGGCAGTCTTTCGGAGGATCTTTATGAGAAGCGGGGCGACGATGTCTGGATTGCCAGATCAGCTGTAGTTTATCCGAGCGCCTGTATCAACGGGCCGGCAATTATTGACGAGGAGGCCGAAGTCAGGCATTGTGCTTTTATAAGAGGAAATGCCATTGTAGGTAAAGGTGCGGTCGTGGGTAATTCTACGGAGCTCAAAAACGTTATTCTGTTTAACAAGGTGCAAGTTCCTCATTACAATTATGTGGGTGACAGCATTCTCGGTTTTAAGGCGCATATGGGGGCGGGATCCATTACATCAAACGTCAAGAGTGACAAGACGCTGGTAGTCGTCAGAGCCGGAGATGAGACATATGAAACCGGGTTAAAGAAATTCGGCGCTATGCTGGGCGACAATGTTGAGGTGGGATGTAATTCCGTATTGAATCCCGGCACCGTGATCGGCAAGCAGGCAAATATATATCCGACTTCCATGGTGAGAGGGTTTATACCCGCCTGCAGCATTTACAAAAAACAAGGTGAAATCGCAGAGAAAAGATAAGAGATAAAAACGTAAATATAAGGCTTAAGAGAAATTGTGGTTAACAAGAGACTAAAAAGAATGTTTGGAGAAAAACTATGGCGATGGATTTGGTGAAGGAAAACTTTGAATCTTTGATTGACAACGTGATTGCGGGAATCTGCTTCTTTGAGTATGAGAAAGGAGTCCTGACTCCTTTCTATGTCAATGAAGGAATGTTTCGTATGCTGGGTTATTCCAGAGCGCAGGGGATGAAAATCTTGAATAAGGTCGAAATGAGCATCATCCCGGAAGATTTGGAGATTTTTAACCAGGGAATCGAGGATGTGCTCAAGGACGACGGCGCTATCGATATAGAGTTCCGAACTGTGACAGGCAGTGGAGGACTTCGCTGGTTGTATGTCAGAGGTAATCTGTATTCCAGAGAAGGAAGTAAGTATATTATTGTTGCCATTGTCGAGGATATTACAGAACGAAAGAATGTGGAGGAAGAGCTGCAGCAACAGGCGGAGAGACTACATATCCTTTCCGAGGCGGAAGGCGGAAAAATCATCGACTACAACGCCAAGACGGATGTTATGGTCATTAAATCTTCCAGAGAATATGATATGTCGGGAGAGCAGATCATCAGAAAATACATGGAGCATTTCGATGAATCCATGGTCTTTGAGGATGATTTAGCGTACTATAAGTCCATATTCAGAGGACTGCTGACATCTCCGAAGAATGAAACCATAGAGTACAGAACGAAGCGGTTTGACAGCGATTACACATGGTATCAGCTGAACCTTACATCTCTGCTCGGACCGGAAGGTTATGTGACGAGAGTTGTCGGTCGTATGATTAATATTCATGAGAGGAAGTTAAAAGAACTGGATCTGCTTTTGCGTGCAGAAAAGGATGCTTTAACAGGATTGTATAACAAAGGCGCCACAAGACAGTTAATTGAGAATGCAATCGAAGACAGCAAGAAAGATACCTTGAATGCGTTGATGATTATTGATCTGGATAATTTTAAAGAGGTAAATGATCTCCTGGGACATGCTCAGGGCGATCAGGTTCTTGTGGATACGGCAGCCGCATTAAATGATATTTTTAAAGGCGGTGATATTGTAGGGCGAATCGGCGGAGACGAGTTCGTGGTTTTTATGAAAAACCTAAATGCCATCTCCAATGCAGATATTTTGGCAAACAAAGTTGTTCGCAACGTTAATTTTTCCTTTGATTACGAAGAACGGCAGATCAATGTGACCTGCAGTGTGGGTATAGCAATTTTTCCATATCATGGCGGGGACTATGACGAGTTATTCCAGAAGGCGGACAAGGCTGTTTATACCGCTAAGGCCAACGGAAAATGCGGCTATCGTATCTATGATGCCGCCACGACTATGGTATATCATGCCACAAGGAAGAATACGGAATATAATCCGGAAAAAGGCATGGAAATGAACCGTAGTATCGAAGATTTGGTTATGCAGGTGCTGTTTGAAGATAAGAATATGGAGTCCGCATTGAAATCTGCAATTGAGCTGATTACAGCAGAGTATCATTTCCACAGAGGATATGTGTGCGGTAATGAATCACTGCCGATTTCCCACACAGTACAATTTGCAGCTACAGGATATGAGAGCGGCAGAGAGTCGCAGGAGCATTATGAACTAAAGCGGGTTGTGAGCGAAATATTATTTGAATCATTTAAGAAAGTTTCCATTATCCATGATTATGATTTGACGGATGATGAAATGCATGATTATTTCCGTACGGAAGGCATAAAGAGTATGCTTTATTATCCGATTACTTCTCAGGGTGAGTTTCAGGGCGCTGTTATTTTCGAAAATCACGAAGATGTACAGTTGGAGTTCAAGGAGAATGAGAAGGAAGAGATTCGTTCTCTGATGCGCATTTTGGAAGCTCATATCCTACAGATCGGTCTGATGGACCGTCTGCAGGATTTCGTGACTCAGATTGCAATTTTCGATAATCTTGACAGTTATGTGTATGTTGTGAACCCCGACACATACGAACTTTGCTTTGTGAATAAGAAAGTGCTTGTGAGCACACCTGAGGTAAAGATTGGGAATATTTGTTATAAAGCTCTGCAGAACAGAGATACACCATGTGATAACTGTGTTATGCGAAATCTAAATAATGAAGACCCCCATAGCAGATGTACGGCGGAATTATTTAATTTTTCCCTGCGCTGTTGGTGCCGATGCAGTGCAAGTTGGCTGGAGTGCAAGGAGGAAAACGGTCTTGTGCTGTTGAACAGTATTGATATTTCAGAATACTTTATAGGGTAGGTTGACGAAAACGGTTTTTTCGTGTATATTTTCATAGGTAACAGTGTTTTTTGACATTATACATGCAAGAGTTTTTTGAGGAGGAACATTATGAAAAAGAAAGTATTATCTTTATTGATGGCTACGGCGATGATTGCCGCTGTGCTTGCGGGATGCGGGTCTGACGATGGCAATACAACCGCGGATAGCACAAATAGTGCGGCATCCACAGACAACACAACCAACGACAGTGAGACAGCAGACGACAGTGTTTCAACAGCCGACGAGGCTTCCGGGTCAGATAAGGTGTACAATATCGGTATCTGCCAGTTTGTAGAGCATCCGGCTCTGGATTTGGCTACAGAGGGGTTTGAGGATGCTTTGAAGGAACTCTTAGGTGAGGCAAATGTAAACTTTCATTTCCAGAACGCACAGGGTGAAGCGACAAACTGTTCAACGATCGCTAACCAGTTCGTAACAAATGATGTAGATCTGATTATGGCGAATGCAACACCGCCTTTGCAGGCGGCTGCGGCTGCAACCAACACAATTCCTATTATCGGAACTTCCATCACGGACTATGCGACAGCGCTTGATATTGCCGATTGGACAGGTGCAACAGGCACGAACATTTCCGGAACTGCCGATCTGGCTCCGATTGAGGAACAGGAGAATATGCTTCTTGAACTGTTCCCTGATGTGCAGAAGGTAGGTATCTTATATTGTTCAGCTGAACCTAATTCCAAATACCAGGCAGAGTTGTTTGAGGATTGTCTGCATGTGGATGGAATTGCATATGAAGAGTATACGGCTGCCGATTCCAATGAGATTCAGGCTGTGGTTACCAGTGCAATTGATTCCTGTGATGTGCTCTATATCCCCACGGATAACACAATGGCATCGTCAACAGAATTGATTGACAACATTGCACGTCCCGCCGGTGTACCGATTATTGCCGGTGAGGAAGGTATCTGTGCAGTTTGCGGTGTCGCAACCTTGTCAATCAGCTATTATGACATAGGTTACACGGCAGGCGAGATGGCATATGAGATACTGGTAAACGGTGCGGATATTTCCACGATGGATATCAAATATGCACCGCAGGTTACAAAAGAGTACAATGTATCTATCTGTGAGGAGCTGGGTATTACGGTTCCTGATGACTATGTTGCTATAGCGACTGAATAATCATTTCAAAATTATTATGTGGGGATGACATATCTGCCATCCCCATATTTTCTTTATGACGGAGGTTACTAAATGATCCTATTAGCACTTAATCCATTATCGCTGCTTCGGGCAATGCCGGGCGCGTGCGCCCAAGGCCTTATCTGGGGAATTATGGCGCTGGGCGTCTATATTACCTTCAGGCTTCTTGATTTTCCGGATCTTACGGTAGACGGAACGCTTGCCACGGGCGGAGCGGTAGCCGTTATGCTGATACGCGGAGCGGGCATGGAACCGTGGATGGCGCTGATTTTGGCATTTGCGGCAGGTATGCTTGCGGGCATGGTGACGGGGTTGTTACATACGGCGTTGGGGATTCCGGGGATTTTGGCCGGTATCCTGACACAGCTATCATTATATTCCATCAATCTGCATATTATGGGAAAATCCAATCAGCCCATCAATGTAGATCAGTATAGGTTGGTTGTTTCGGCTCGATACATATCCGGGGATGTGTTGACGAAGTTTAAATTTTACGGCGGTGTGATTCTTGGTTGTCTGATTCTGGTTGCCATACTGTACTGTTATTTCGGAACGGAACAGGGACAGGCAATCCGGGCTACGGGGTGCAACATGAGAATGGCTAAGGCACAGGGTATCAACACCAATTTCCATACGGTACTTGCGCTCATGATTTCCAATGGTCTGGTAGGTCTGTGCGGCGGTCTCTATGCACAGTATCAGGGCGCGTCAGATATCAATATGGGACGGGGTGCTATCGTAATCGGTCTTGCCTCCGTGATTATCGGTGAGGTCCTGTTCGGCAAATTTTGTGAGAAACGGAAGATGGCTTTTGCCTTTACGATGGTTGCCGTCATTATCGGGTCAGTGGTTTACTATGTCGTTATCGCCATTGTATTATGGATGAAACTGCCTTCCGAGGATCTGAAATTGTTCTCGGCTATCGTTGTGGCAGTCTTCTTAGCGATCCCTTATCTGAAAGAAAAGTACGGCAAGAAAGGGGTGGCGAAACAATGAGCGGAGAAACAAAGAATTATGCATTGGAACTTCGGGATATCCATAAGACTTTTAATCCGGGTACTATCAACGAAAAAGTAGCGCTTGACGGAGTAGATTTACAGTTGGAAGACGGTGATTTTGTGACGATTATCGGCGGCAACGGTGCCGGTAAATCTACGATGCTCAATGCCATTGCGGGCGTGTGGACGGTAGACAGTGGCTCCATTGTAATCGGCGGAGTAGATGTGACGTCTCTGCCGGAACACAAGAGAGCAAAGTTCCTTGGCCGTGTATTTCAGGATCCTATGACAGGAACGGCGGCTACTATGTCGATAGATGAGAATATGGCAATCGCTGCAAGGCGGGGTAGGAGACATACGTTAAAGTGGGGCGTAACGAAGGCGGAGAGAGCGCAGTACAAGGAAATGCTAAGGGAATTGGATCTCGGATTGGATGATCGTCTGACTACCAAAGTGGGTCTTTTGTCCGGGGGACAGCGTCAGGCAGTTACTCTGCTGATGGCATCTTTACAGAAACCGGATTTGCTGCTTCTTGACGAGCACACGGCGGCACTCGACCCGAAGACCGCCGCAACGGTACTTGCACTGTCCGATAAGATTATCGAGGAACACCATCTGACGGCAATGATGGTGACCCATAACATGAAGGATGCAATTAATCACGGTAATCGACTGATCATGATGCATGAGGGCAGGATTATCTACGATGTGCGCGGTGAGGAGAAGAAGAATCTGCATGTCTCCGATCTACTGGCGAAATTCGAGGAAGTCAGCGGCGGAGAATTTGCGAATGACCGTATGATATTATCATAAAGGAATATAATTAAAATCCAGTCATAAATTCTTTCAGAAATGACTGGATTTTTTATGTGCAATATGCGACAATAAGAATAACGGTTATGACAGGCGCGTAAGTCTGTTATGAAATAATTTTACATAATCGAAAGGAGTTATCACATGATTTATTCAAAAGAAGTTGAAGAAATGTGTAC
>JAFLTD010000066.1 GCA_022510625.1 Lachnospiraceae bacterium | reverse complement strand
ATCAATCAGCCGAATTTTTATTATAGTGATGGTCGTCTGTCCTATCATCACTTGTCTTCATGTTAAAAAAACATCTCTTTATACCAGATCACCGATTCAGTATATGCCTTGTACACCGTATCAATATCAATGTTCTTCACGATCAACATTCTGCATACTTCCTGCCAATCGGCATTCTCGTATGCGATGATGAAGTCATATACATCAGCCAACTCACCCCTATGGTTGATGAGCGCATTCTCGATATCTTTTGACACATTGACTCTGCCAAGCGCCTCCTTAAGCGGCACGTTCAGAATAATATCCAGAACCGAGAACAATCCAAGCAGGAACAATTCCGACGCCTTCATAGCCACTCCGAAAGACTGTGCCAGGCATTCCGCAAATTTGGCGCGCAGCAGGGAAATTCTTGTAATTTCATTCGGCCTGTCGGCACACAGCTCTTTGGTAATGACCGTATTGATCCACTTCTTTAATTCCTTCTGTCCGAGAATAGCCGCCGCGTGACGAATGGATGTTACCTCTGAATTGATGGCAATACGGTTAACCACCTCCAAAAGCGAGAGAACAAGCGCTGTATCACGACCGATGATATCCGCCGCCTCTGTAAGCTCATAGTCCGCATCATTGACAATTTTCATCAGCTCCAGATAGTTGACTTTAAGCGGTTCGATCTCCGTATCTCCCTGAGTAACCGGAAGACGATAGAAATTTCCCTCAAACAGGTGAAAAGCACTGTCACCCTTCAGTTTATCAAATAAATCCTGATTTTCCAAATTGCCGACGCAGATCTTGATATTCGGGTAAAGATGCGTAAAATAAATCTTCGCCTTCGTCACTTCCACCCTCTTACTATCGAGAATGATATAATCCATCAGACTGAGAATCTCTTTATAGTTCTCAAGCTCTGATACCGCCAGCTTCATGATCGCCAGCTGAAAACCGTTCTCCCTCAACTGTTTCAGGCGATTCTGGTAAGCTTCCGTATTCGTGAACGCATTGTCACAGAGGAGCACCAGCCTTTCCTGCATCCCCTCAGCCTGTGCCTCAATATCCGCAAAAATATTGATAGGGTTTACCGGCAGAAAAACCTTCGAGTCCGGAGTCAACGTATCCAGACCAATATTCTGTATCGTGTCCAGACCGCTCACCCGGCCCGAGCCATCGAGAACCGCCGATCCTTGTAATTCCGGATTAAGCAGATAATTAGCTTTCTGTGAAAATAATGAGTAGGCGCATACCTTCATATCCGCATCAAAAAAAGGTACCAATGTAGCAAGCATATTACAATCTCCTTTCGGATTAATGACAGTAAATTATAAATTTCTTACATTTTTTCTTATTATACCAAATTATTTTCCTCTTGACAAATATACTCTAGGAAAAATAATAGCGCTATGTTAAAATATTTTTACAATTCGATGAAAGGCGGTGGACACATATGAAACTTGTCGTTTTAGAAAGGAACAGCGCAGGGACCGATATTGATGTATCCTGCTTTGAAAAATTCGGAGATGTGACCTATTATCCGAACACGGTGGCGGAGAATACTGCTGAGCGCGTAAAAGATGCGGACATTGTCATCGCCAACAAGGCGCCATTAAACGAGACAACTCTGAAAAACGCACCGAACGTAAAACTGATATGCCTGTTTGCGACAGGTTTCGACAATGTGGATGTTGCATACTGTAAAAGCCGCGGGATCAAAGTCGCAAACGTAGTGAACTACTGTACGCCCGCCGTGGCGCAGCACACACTCCTCTTGGCACTTATGCTCACCGAGAAAATTGCTTTTTACGACCAATATGTAAAATCAGGAACTTACAGTGCGCAGGACAGATTTTCTAATTTCGACAGAGCTTTCAACGACTTAGAAGGCAAAACATGGGGGATTGTCGGTATGGGAAACATCGGCCGCCGGGTTGCGGGATTAGCGCAGGCATTCGGATGCAAAATTATCTTCTATTCTGCTTCCGGCAACAGTACCTGCACGGAATATGAACGTGTGGACTTCGACACCCTGCTCAGGGAATCCGATATCTTATCTCTGCACTGTCCGCTCAGCGACAGGACAAGGGGATTAATAGACAAAACCGCTTTGGAAAAAATGAAGGAAACGGCGATTCTTGTAAACGTTGCCCGCGGCCCTGTTGTGGACACACAGGCACTCTACGATGCATTGATCAGAGATCAGATCGCGGCGGCAGGGCTTGATGTACTTGAAAAAGAACCCATGACTAAGGATAACCCCCTCGCCAAGATTCAGGACAGCACCAAGCTTGTCATTACCCCACACATGTCCTGGGCAAGCGTCGAATCCAGAACGCGGCTTGTAGAAGAAGTGGATAAAAATATCGAGGCGTTTCTAAACGGCGAGAACCGGAATGTGGTAAATAACTAATATATTAAACAGCATTTCCGAGCGTTAATTGGCGAGACGAAGCGCGCGATCGGACTTAAGGAGATTAGAGATGGGCGGACGAAAAAATCTACTGTGTGTAAGCATGATATTTATTATGAGCAGTACCGCGGCCGTACTGTGTTCGTGCGGAGCTCGTCCGGAAAATGCCAAAAACCCACAGACAGAAGAACTATCATCAGAAGATATACCGGTAGAACAACCTCTTGATGTGGAACAAACCGACGTCACAGATGTCGAAGAAACCGAAAAAACGGAGATAAACTATATGACTGAATTCGAACAGCTCACAATGACACAAAGCTATAAGGGATTAACGGATACAAATCCACTGATTACACAGCGTTTCGGTGCAGACCCATATGCTCTGGTATATGAGGATCGTGTGTATATTTATATGACCGCAGATATTTTTGAATACAATGCGGCAGGAAATCCCAAAGAAAATACCTATGGTTTAATAAAAAAAATCAACGTAATCTCCACGGATGATATGGTAAATTTTACGGACCATGGATCCATAAATGCGGCAGGGCCCCTGGGAAGCGCTAAATGGGCACGAAACTCCTGGGCACCTGCTGCTGCTTGGAAAGAAATCGACGGTAAGCCTCAGTTCTTCCTATACTTTGCAGATGCAGGCGGTGGTATCGGTGTATTACAGGCGGACAGTCCCGTCGGTCCCTTCCATGACCCTCTTGGAGAAGCCCTAATCAGCAGGAATACACCTAATTGCGCAGATGTTCTCTGGCTGTTTGACCCGGCGGTATTGATGGACGATGACGGCCGGGCGTATATATACTTTGGCGGCGGCGTTCCCGAAGGACAGGTTGCAAACCCCGGTACCGCAAGAGTAGCGGAACTTGGTGAAGATATGGTAAGCATTGTCGGCGAACCGCGGACAATCGATGTACCTTATCTCTTTGAAGATTCGGGCATCCATAAGGCAGGTGACAAATACTATTATACATACTGTACCAACTGGCAGGTAGACGAAGCAGGCACGGAAAAATACGGCTTTTACAACGCGGAGATTGCCAGCATGGTGAGTGACAGCCCTATGGGTCCTTTTGAGTTCAAGGAGGTTATTCTTAAAAATCCCGGAAGTGTATTCGGGTTATATGGCAATAACCACCACTGTGTTTTCAACTTCCGGGGCGATTGGTATATTACCTACCACACAAGAGTGCTGGAACAGAACATGGGCATAGAAAAAGGCTACCGCTCAACGCATATTGATAAGTTTACCATGGAAGAAGACGGCACAATCGGCATAATTCAGCAGACGCTTACGGGCAGAGAACAGCTGAAATATGTAGATGCATACGCGGAAAACAGAGCCGTAAACTTTGCCGTTATGGGCGGCGTAGATACCGTTGCCGCAGACAGCGTGGCAAACGAATACGGCAGCGGAGATATGGCGCTTGGCGATATCCAGAGCGGTGATTTTATCAAAATAGCCGGCGTAGATTTCGGAAGTACAATACCTTCTTCTTTCTCTGCGACGGTAAGAAATGCGACAGATATTCAGGCAGAAGGTATAATTCGAATCAGCATCGACAGTCTTGACGGCGAGGTTCTTGGATACCTTCCCATTTCCGACGTGCCTGCCGGAGATAATTTTACAGAACTCACAGCACAGCTTACAGGTAAAGCGGATGGCGTTCACGATCTGTTCTTTGTTTTTAGCGGTGAAGGCTATGAAATAGAAAGTTGGAAATTCGTAAAATAATTATAATAAATAAAATACAGAGGCCGGGAGCTACATACTCCCGGCCTTGATTATTACAGCTCATCCAAACCCACAATGATATTCTCTATCTGCACGGATTCTCCCTTTTCTTCTTCAAATTTCATGCGGGACTCAGCTTGTTCTGCCCTTCCCTGCAGATAGGCTTCATTGTCATAAATCCGGGAAACGGCGGAAAGCGTACCGTTCCATATATATTGAACCATATATCCTTCTCCATTCCCGTCCACAAAGACAAATTCTGCAGCCGATCCGGTTTTGACTCCGTCATAAATATAATAATTTACATAGCTTTCCGCATAGGTCGTCACATCCACCCCGAGCTTTTCCGTCATAAAGGAAACAGCAGCATCCTTCAATCCGGGGAGCTTTTCTTTCATTTCATCCGGTGTGACATCGATCCGTATGGTTTCAACCATACCTCCGCCGCTGTAATGCATCTCTGCCAGACTGCCGTCTATGGAACTGATATAGAAGTAATAATAATTCTGACTTTGCTGCGACCAGTTTACCATATACAGATTACTTTCTCCTGAATAATAACCTTCAAAATCACACAGATAATGATTGAGCTCCAGCCCTTCTCCGGTAATGCCGTAAATCTTCTCAAGCCACTTCTGCGCTTCCACGACTGCTTCCTCTTCGGTGATGCCGCCCTCGTCCACAATCTGCGCAATCTGCTCCTTCTCTGCCTGCTCCTTAGCCGCAATCTCATCGGCATATTCTTCCTCGTACCGCTTCTTAAGCGCATAATTTCTCTTAACCTCAAAATCAATGAGCTGCAGGAGCTCCTCGTCGGTAAGATCTCTGTCCGGCAGATAGAAACTGCTGTTGGTCGTCAGATAACATAATTCCAATTTTTCCGCCTCTTCAACACTGTCCACCTGCGGCAGTTCGCCCTTCGGGAACACTCCTTGCTGGTACTGAGCATACAGCTCGCTCATGCGGTCTCTCTCTTCCTTCGTATACTCTCTGATATAACTGTCGGCACCCACTTCCTGGCTGTCCAGCATCTCCACCATCTCCTGATGTTCTTCCTCAGGTATCTCTTCCATGCGCTCCTGCACCAGCGAGGAGACAAGTGCCCTGACCGGGATGCCTATGATACCCACCGCCAGAAGTACACCTGCTACCGTGGCAGCGACACGCGGGAAGCGGGAGACATTTTGCCGATTTGCTTTGCGCCGTGATGAACCAGCGTTATCTTCCTTTGTTCTTTCCAGCACATTCTGCAGAATCTCACCCTGCATGGCTTCGTCTATCTCTATATTGCTCACCGCGTTTTTTAAATCCTGTAACTTCATAGCTTCTACCCTTCCTTTCCGAGCTTCATACTCTTATACTAATCTGATAAGACAAGTTTTTAAACCTTTTATTCCTTTTCCTAATCCGACAAGGTAAGTTTCAGTGCCTTACGTCCTCTTTCCAATCTCTTCTTGACGGCATTTAGGGAAATACCTAATATATTCACAATCTCCGTTGTCTTATATCCTTCTATATAATGAAGATACACCACCGACTTAAGTGATTCCGGAAGCTGCACCAATGCCGCCAGCACTTCGCTCTCTTCCGGTAGCTCACAGTATGCCGATATCTCCTCCAAGTCCGCCTGCGGATGTCTGAGCCGGAACCTGTGGATATCCCTGCATCTGTTTACCGCCACTTTGATCAGCCACGCTTTCTCATGCTCACTGTCACGGAAGGCGGGTGCATGCTCGATGTAGCGGCAGAATACATCCTGTATCACATCCTGTGCATCCCACTCGTTACCCACGATAACGAGACAGATTTTGAAAAGCATATTGCTGTATTCCTCGACAAGTTCTTCTGCTGTCATGGTCCCCTCCTCTCCAAAACTCTGCGCGCTCTTGTTTTGCTTTCTATTATAAACACGCAGAAGTTTCGTACAAGGTGACATGAAAAAAGAGTTGGACATAAACCAACTCTTACACTACCACTCCTACTCAATCGACTTGAGCGACTCCGCCATATTGATCTTATCCAGCTTATGCTGCATCAGTAGATTTACAAGCCTGGCGAATCCAAACGTGAATAAAAGGCTGATCAGATAACTGATCGGCTTCACATATGTTCGGAAAGAGATCATATCAATATTGATGTTGAACATGATAAACCAGTGCAGCGCCTTGCCGAGTCCGAGACCTACCAGCGCGCCGATAGCTGTCAGTACAATATTCTCACGGAAAACATAGTCCGCCGTCTCCCTAGCATAGAAGCCCAGCACCTTGATCGTGGCAATTTCCCTGATACGCTCTGTAATATTGATATTCGTCAAATTATAAAGGACAATCAGTGCCAGAGAAGCGGCACATACAATAACCAAGATCACAATATAATCCAGACTGTCCATCATGGACGAAATCCGGTCCCGCGTATCCTGCGTGACGCTCACCGCCATTACCTTGTCTAATTTAGATGTGGCGGCTGCAGCAATATGAATATCTTTTTCCTCTTTCACGACAGCGAAAGCGCTCGTATATTCCGGTTCCTCTTTCAACTGATTTGCATAAGTTTCTTTGCTGATATAGACATAATTATACACGAAATTCTCACACGTATTTACAACTTTCACACGGATCTGCCGCATATCCGCATCCCGCAGCACGATTGTATCCCCGATTTGAATACCCATGCTCTGCGCCGCTTTCGCTGTGACAACGGCCTCTCCTTCCTGCGGATAGGAAATCTCCTCTCCCTGCTTTGTATGGAGTTTTACAAAATACGCGGTTCCTTCCGGGTCCTCCGGGATAAACAAAGTGATGCTTTTGGTCTTGCCGCCAAAATCCATATCCACACTTTTCTCATAATGAAACGCAATATTCTCAAAATCTTCCGCCGTCTTCTCTCGCAAACGTTCCCTGTCATTTTCTCCGGCGCCGTCGGTGAGCGTAAGACCGATATCGTAGATCTGAACCTCATCAAACTGCAGTCCCGCTATGTCTGCAACGGAATCCTTTATTCCGAAACCCGTTACCAGCAGAGCGGTACAACCACTGATGCCCAGCACCATCATAAAGAACCGCTTCTTATAACGAACAATGTTTCGCATGGAAACCTTATGTAAGAACTTCATCCTGCTCCAGATAAAGGTAATATTTTCCAAGAAAATGCGCTTGCCGCTCTTCGGTGCTTTCGGACGTATCAGATTCGCCGGGACACTGTGCAATTCGTAGTAACAGGACAGATAAGCCGTTCCCACGGAACATACCAGTGATGCCATAATGGAGACAATCGCCAACCCCATCGAGAACCGATAGTTGATATGGTCGATATTATACATAATCCGATAAGCCTGCCAGATCACCTTCGGGAACAGCCAAGTGCCTCCGAAAAAGCCGATAACCTCTCCGATCACTGCCGCACTTCCCGCATAAAAGACGTATTTCCCCATGATCGCCGCGTTGCCATATCCGAGCGCTTTTAAAACACCGATCTGTGTTCTCTGCTCTTCTATCATTCTGTTCATGGTTGTCATACAGATCAACGCTGCCACGAGGAAGAAAAAGAGCGGAAAGACGTGAGAAATAGCCGCTACGATACTTGCATCGCTCTCAAAACAGACATACCCGATATTCGAGTTTCTGGTGAGCACATAATAATCCGGTTCCTCAATATCATCCAGTTCTGCCTGTGCATCGTCAATCTTTGCCTGCGCATCCGCCACTTCCTGTTCAAACTCGGCTTTCGCGTCCTCGTATTCTTTTTTTCCGTCTTCCAGATCGGTCTTCGCCTGCTCAAGCTTACTCTTTGCTTCTTCTATATCCCTTTTTGCTTCTTCCAATTCTTCTTTTGCTTCTTCCAGCTGAGTTTCTCCCTCATCAAGCAGTTCTTCTCTTGCCGCCAGCTCCGCTTTCGCCTGCTCAAGCTGCTCTTTTCCCGCCTGAACCTGCATAAGGCTCATTTGGTACTGTCGTGCCGGCATCATTGCAGCCGCTAACTTCAGCTGCTCTTCTTGAGAGAGAAGCGTCGCCTCCTGCTCTGCCAAAGATTCCTTTGCCTGCTCCAACTGCGTGCGTCCGTCGGCGAGTTCTTTCTCGTTATCGGCAATCTCTGCTTCGGCATCCGCAATTTCCTGTTCGCCGTCAGCAATCTCGATCTCCGCATCTGCGATCTCCTGCTCGCCGTCCTCAATCTCTTTTAACGCATCACTCAATTCGGTCTCGGCTTCCGCGCTTTTATCATCCAATTCCTTCTGTGCATCGGCGATCTCAGCCTCGGCATCCGCAATCAATCCGTCATACCGGTCCTGCACAAGCTGCTCAGTCAGCTCCTCCAGCTCATCCTGCGTGGCATCAATGTAATCTTCATAGGCATCGGAATATACGGTATGCTTTTCCTGCAGGGTCAGATATATTTCCGTCAGATAATCGCAGTCAAACGCATCCGCCGGAACATAGATAAACCCTTCAATCCGGCCGTCACCGACAGAACTCGTTCCTCTCTCAAAATTCATATACAGGGGAGAATTGGCTAATCCCACGATCGTGTAGGTTCGCTCCCCGAACATCTCCAACGTATCTTCCGTATTGTCATCCGTAATATGAACCACTGACCCAATGGCTTCTGTGCCGTCATAGGAAGCATCAAGAATACACTCATCCGGAGTTTGCGGCACTCTGCCCTCCGTCAATGAAATCAAGTTGATGCGTTCCGGCATGGCGAGAAACTTATAAACCGTCTCGTTATCCTCATCGATTGTAATCAGCGCGTCAACGGATATCGTTCCTTCCGCATCCGCCGCCTCGGTCCAGTCCTGCAGCGCTTCGACATCGTCTTCTGTAAAGCCGATCGTGGACAAAAGCCTGTAATCAAAAAAATTCTTTTCCCGCAAATATTCATCTTCCGTATCTATCATAGCAGGCTTTGTTATTTTGAGCCCCGCAAAAAAACCGATACCCAGCGTAACAATCGCAAAGATCGCCAGATATCGTCCGAGGCTTCCTTTTATTTCTCTAAGCGTGGTTTTTATCATACACCCTCCATGCTATCAATCTACGCGAAGAATGCCGCTTTTCAGGCATTCTTCCGGATGAAAAGGTTTGCCATGCAAACCGTAGAACTTCTTGATGAAATGCCCTCTGGCATGAGTCTTAGAAGTTCTTTTCATCCTGTTACCACTCAATCTCCTCTACCGGAACGATGTGCTCGTTTTGCTCTATCTTCTGTACCGTACCGCTTTTGACAGTAATGACCCGATCCGCCATGGCAGTAAGCGCATGATTGTGGGTAATAACCACCACCGTCATTCCTTCCCTGCGGCAGGTATCTTGCAGCAGCTTCAGTACTGCTTTACCCGTATTGTAATCCAGAGCGCCTGTGGGCTCGTCACACAGAAGCAGCTTAGGATTTTTAGCCAACGCTCTTGCAATCGCTACTCTTTGCTGTTCGCCGCCGGAAAGCTGCGCCGGGAAATTATTCTCCCTATCCTTCAGGCCTACCATCTCCAACACCTGGGCCGCATCCAACGGATTCTTACAGATCTGCGCCGCAAGTTCCACATTTTCCAATGCAGTCAGATTCTGCACCAGATTATAGAACTGAAATACGAAACCGATATCGTATCTTCTATATGTAGTCAGCTTCTTGCTGTTATATGCAGAAATCTCTTCTCCGTCCAACATGACCTGACCTTCGGAAAGACTGTCCATTCCGCCCAAAATATTTAATATTGTAGTTTTGCCCGCACCGGATGCACCCACTACGACGCAAAATTCTCCTTTTTCTATTGTAAAGTTCACACCCTTTAACGCCTCGATGTCAACCTCACCCATATGATAGGTTTTTCCCACATTTTTAAATTCCACAAATGCACTCATGGCTCTCAAATCCTCCCGTCACATACGCTCCTAGTTTAACATGATTAAGATAAATGTGCTATGGCTTTTTCACACTTTATAGATTTATATAATTTATATAAAGCAAAAGAGGCATCTTAGGATGCCTCTTTGATTGAATCATAATGCCGTCTACTCCAACTCCAATACCATTTCCATATGTTTTGCAGGATCTTCAAACCAACCGTACCTGCTCAGCGCAAAGTGCAGATGCGGACCGGTCGCCTGTCCGGTTTGTCCTACGGCACCTATCTTATCGCCGCGCTTGACCTGATCGTCTTGCTTGACAGTAATCTCTTTGCAATGACAGTAGTATGTCATGTCACCGTTTACATGGAGAAGCACCACGTAATTGCCGTATTTCGCCGAAAATCCCGTCTCATACACTACTCCGTCGGCTGCCGCCCTGATTTCTGTACCCTCAGGCGCCGCAAAATCTATTCCTTCGTGCAGGTATACTTCGCCCGTGATGGGATGTGTTATGCCGTCAAAAGTATCGGATATGCGGGTATAGTTGCAGGGCTTATCATAGATGATTTCTTCATCCACCACATTGCCATGATAGTTATAGGGAAAACCGCCATTTTCATCGTGGCTAACATCTTCCGGGGTTTCCGTATCATCCGGAACTTCTGCACTCTCTTCAAATAATGTAAGTACCATATCATCCCAGACACAGTCTATATTGCGAAGCATTAGCTTGTAGTCGGCCGTATCACTGCTATTATCCGGTAATGCCTCCAGATAGATATAGGCTTGATGAAGTCCCTGCTCATCTTGATACTCTTCATACAGATAGTTGGAATGCCAATAGGTACTTGCTTCCTCCGAAGTGGAATACCGGTTAAATAAATCTTTATTCTCCAAGTCCAATTCAAATGTCTTGACGAGCGGTTCCCGGTACAGCAGATTCTCCTCCACTTCATACCGATACATATAACGCTTGGACATCGGATGCAGCCACACAGTTGCCCCATCCTCGGAAACCGCAACCTGACAGGCATCGTCTCCCTGCGTTTTGTCACATCCGATCGGCTCAAGAGCCAGACTTCTCACAACTGTTCTATTATCAAAATCATAGACAATCAGCCCGAAATAATCATGAAAGATGATCCTACTGCCTTTATCTGTCCCCATTCCTCCGGCATAGTCCAGCCACGGTCCGTCCACGCCGCAAAGTGTATCCCCGGATATTACCGCCTGCACCGCTTCAAGCTGCCTAGGTTCCATCATGTCAATATCTTCGCTGTCAGGCAAGTTCTCTTTTGCATCGGATTCTATATTTTCATCCGGAGCGTCCCCGCTGTCAGCGACTGAACTTTCATTATCATCCGCAGTCGCGTCTTCGGAATCTTTACCCGCCTCATTAGTGAGGAGTATTACATTGCTATCGTTTATATCAGGTGCACCGGTCAAGGCACATCCCGCGATAATGACCATAAGCAAAGCAGCAAGAATACCCGCCCATGCTCTGTTTCCGCCGATTTTCGCCAGACGTACAATCCTTTCTTTCAGTTCCGATTTGCTCGGACGCAGCATCGTTCCGTAAGAGTATACTCTTTTTCTGCTTTTCCTTTTGGATAACGCCAAAAGCATCTCTCCATATGCCAGCTGCTCCTCTTTACCAAGCCGTCGAACCGTTCCGTAATCGCAGGCAATCTCACCGTCTCCGGCGGAACATACCGCCGCTATCCACACAAAGGGATGGAACCAATAGACGGCAACCAACACGGCACGCAACAGTGACCAGATATAGTCCCTGTGCAGATAGTGCACTTCCTCATGCGCCACAGCATATCGAAAATGGTCTGAAAGTGTGTCAATATCCGTATCGATATAGATCGCCGGACGGATCAGCCCTACAAGACAGGGGGTCTCCAATTCTTTCACACGGTAAACCGGTACGCGGGTTCTTTTTATCTCACTCGGTATCTTTTTGGTATAGATCGCCCTTGTCCTACACAGCCTTCGATAAAAGCGGAAATGTGAAAAACCCAGAAAACCTCCGACAAGCAGACTGCCGGCAAGCCAAATCCCATGCCAAACCTTATCACTCACCCTTGGCAGATAACCTTCGGTTACCTCGCTTTGTATGCGCTCCGCATCCTTACTCTGTGCTGCATCTGCCACAATATTCTCCACGTTTTCTACGGTTGGAACATTCGCCTTGTCAAATCCTGCATTGGCAGACTGCAAGACGTTTCCCGGGGATAATTGCTGTTCCGTTATTGTATTTGTTATCGCATCTGTCTGCTTAGCAGAGTCTGCCCTCTGCATATCTGAGCTCTGCCGCGCCGCATCGGACAGCTGTATTACTTTTGCGACACTGAGCATACTGAGCGGACTTTCTATCATATTCACCGGGACCAGAAGCCGCAGTGCCACAATAAGCCAGAGTCCGTACCGTACATAAGCGTGAAGTTTACTGCCTAATACTTTCCGTACTGCAAGTATGGCAATCACCAGAAATGCTGTCTGTATCATAACACCTACCATAATTTCCTCCTACTTCAAGAACATGCGAATAACTCAATCTCTACTTTTTTTGCTCTCTTGCCTCTTTGATAATATTGTACAGTTCCTCCATCTCCTCATCCGGGATATCCTGCTTCTTTACTAATGTATTGACGAGCAGTCCCAGACTTCCGTTATAGATTCTGTTGAGGAAACTGCTTGTCTCCGATTCCACAACTTCTTCTCTCTTTAGCAGCGGATAATATTCCCTTGCCTTTGTCCCTTCTTTATAGGCAATACATCCTTTCTGCTCCATCCTCTTCAAGACTGTCTTGGTCGTACTCTTCGCCCAACCCGTCTCTTCCTCCATCGCCTTAATGAGCTGTGTCGCTGTCTTCGGCGATGACTCCCACAGATTCTCCATAATATGCCATTCGCTGTTTGATAACCCGATTGCTTTTTCTTCCATAATTTCCTCCGTTGTGATGTATCTATGTCACGATTTTTTCATGATAAAAGGTTGACATATGTAGCCCTATTTTCAATATAGCATTTTGGGTTACAGATGTCAACCTTCTATATTCAAAGTATTTATTACCTTAACCTTTATTAAGTATCATACTTACAGAAAAACACTACAAATAAAATATCCTGACAAATATCCTGCTTTATACCATTTACAGAATGGTGTATACTATATTTAGCTCAATGCATGAATTACAGAACCCATATATCATGTAACCATATAATAAAGACGAAAGGACTACCCCTGTCATGAGCGACTTATTATTGAGAATTAAAGATAACGTATCAAAAGTAATCATCGGAAAAGAATCCGTAACCGAGCTTCTGCTGACGGCCTTGGCAGCTGGCGGACATGTACTCTTGGAAGACGTTCCCGGAACTGGTAAAACGGTGCTTGCCAAGTCATTGGCCAAATCAATGGATCTTTCTTTCGGACGGGTGCAGTTTACGCCCGATCTGCTTCCAAGCGATGTGACGGGATTGTCATATTTCAATCAGGAAAAGGGCGCCTTTGTCTTCAAGGAGGGACCTGTGTTCACGAACCTGCTGCTGGCGGACGAGATCAACCGCGCGACTCCGAGAACCCAGTCGAGTCTTCTCGAGTGTATGGGCGAGGGACAAGTCACGGTAGACGGTGTGACAAGAACGCCGGGCATTCCCTTTTTCGTCATTGCGACACAGAATCCGGTGGAGACACTCGGCTGCTATCCGCTTCCGGAGGCACAGATGGATCGTTTCCTTATGAAGATTAGCATGGGAAGCCTGACGGAGGAACAAGAGCGACAGATGATAGACCGCTACATCAACGATCAGCCTCTGGATACGATTGAGTCCGTATGTTCCCGTGACGAAATTGTAAATCTGCAGAACGATTGTAAGAACATATATGTCCACACGGACTTGAGAAATTATATTGTAAGCCTAGTGCAGGGAACACGCAAATACGGCTCCTCAACCGGTGACAGCAATATGATCGAAGAGGGTGTCAGCCCGAGAGGTACGCTCGCCCTGCTGCGCGCATCCCAAGGTTATGCAATGGTTCAAGGGCGGGATTTCGTTGTCCCGGAAGATATCAAGGCCGTGGCTGTTCCGGTACTTGCACACAGGATGATCTCCGACACATCATATACCGAGGCCAAAGAATCTTTCATTCAAAATCTCTTAAGCAGTATTGAACTTCCCACGGAGGATTGGACGCAACCATGATCAGCTTATTTATCTTGGGACTGCTGCTCTTGTTGGTTAGTTGGAATCTGTATTACGCCAGGTATTGGAACAGGAATCTGACTGTAACCATCAATTTTATGCAGGACTATGTCTATGCAGGCGAGCAGACGCAGATGACGGAGCAAATCGAAAATCGCAAGAAACTGATGCTTCCCATACTGGAGGTTACTTTTCATGTAGATAAAAATCTCTCCTTCCTCGACTGTGACAATACAAACGTAAGCGATTATGTATACAAAAGAGATATTTTTGCACTGCTCGGTTATCAACGCATTACGAGACGACTAATGCTGAAATGTCCGAAAAGAGGCTGCTATCGAATCAACGAATCATGGCTGACAACGTTCTCTCTGCTGCACGGACGTCAATTTTCTGTAGAATGTCCCACGAATGCAAAGTTGTATGTCTACGCCGCAAGGACGAATATCTCAGACATTATCGTTGCATGTGAACGGCTCATGGGCAGTATACAATGCGCAAAACGACTCTATGAAGATCCTTTCGCATTTTCTTCCATCCGCGAGTATACGGTCACCGATCCTATGAACACCATCAATTGGAAAGCAAGCGCACGAACGGGGGAATTGATGGTCAATACATTCGAATCGACCCTCACGGAAAAAGTAATGATTTATCTGGATTTGGAGGACAGTGCTATTCTGAAATACGAATATCTTGTGGAAGAGTCTATCTCTATCGCTTCATCACTTTCCCAGAAACTCATTGCACGCGGCATGGAGGTCGGCATCTGCGTGAATATAAGCATACAGACGAATCCGTCCAATCCGCATATATCCGAACCCAAGACGGTATTGTTCGAACCTGCCGGCGGCAAGAAGCAGCTCAATCATATCGAACAGACACTTGCAAAACACAAGATCGGCGGCAGTGTTGCTCCTTTTTCATCGGTTCTGGCTGAGCAGGACACGATTCGGCAGCAGTCCGGGAAACAATCCTCTTATGACTCTTTGGAAGATACGGTGCAGATTTTTATCTCTAAGAATGCAGACCAGTATCAGTCGGTGATTGAGCAGTTTGCAGCGGGAATGCAGCGAGTCATATGGGTGCTTCCCTATACCAAAAACGACACTTGCAATGTCAGGACATCCGATAATATACATCTGATCAGGCGGGAGGTGGAGAGAAGTTGAGAATTGCAATCAAAAGACTCACGGAATGGATTCACGCATCCCTCATCCTGGCAATGATTTTCCCTTTGCTTTATTGTTTCGGCGCCAAACAGCCGGATATCATCGGGCGGAATTTGTATCTTAAATGTTTGATTATCATATTTCCGGTTATAGCGACCGATTATGTCATCGATCTGTGCAGAGGCCTGCTTACCTATCTCATCTCTTGTGCCTTAATATCCGCAGCAACTGCCGGTTTAGGCTGGGTCATTGCGGGTTCACTGCATCAGAATTTTTTGATATGGGTATATCTGGTGATACTGATACTTGAATCGGTCTTTCTCATGATAAGCCGTATGACAGAGCGCTTGCAAAGGAAAAGCATTGAGGACGACCCCTCGCAGTCGGACCCGATCAGACGTCCATATATCGACAGTCTGAGAACACCGTCATTTGCCGTGCTAATCTATTTTATTGCCGTTTATGCGCTTGCCGTTAACCTGAACAATCCCGCAGTGTGCAATGCCGCTCTGTTCAGCGCGGCGATATACACTGTGATCACGGTTTTGCATCAATATATATGTGAAACGGAAAACTATCTTTCCCTCAATAAGCGGACCTGCAATATTCCGTCCAAGCGAATTTACGGCATCGGAACGGGCATGGTGGCAATTTTCCTGCTTTTGTTTATCATTGTGATATTGCCTGCATTTTTCACAATCTCGAACCGCCTTTACCGCGATATCAGAGAATCCACCACCCTGCTCAAGATTGATTATTCGGAACTGATACGGGAAAGCGAACTCGAGTATGAGGCACAGGAGCCTTTGATGGAAATGCTGATTGCACAGAACGGTGAACCGGAGCCGACCCCTGAGTGGCTGATTACTTTATTCAAGATTCTTGAAACTGTTGTTTTCACATTTTTGGCTGCGTTGCTTCTGAAAGCCGTATATGACACCTTTCGCGCGTTCCGCGGGACGGCGGATGAAAACGGTGATATTGTGGAAGAACTGGAAGAAACAAATGAAGGCGTCAAAATCAAAAGGCTCCGCATAAGCCGCCGTAAATTATCGGAGCGCGAACGCATCAGAAAAGAATACCGCAAATTTATCAGACGGTATCGAAAAGAACGTCCCGCGCGTTATGAATCTCCGACTGAGATTGAGAGGAATGCGGGAATCGCCGAGGATAAGGAATGCAAAGAAATTCACAGGCATTATGAACTGGCGAGGTACAGGCAGGAAAACTAGTATTTTGCGGCAAATGTTGAACATGTGCCAGAAAGGAACGAAACATGAAAGTAAAATGGGGTATTTTAGGAACAGCGGGCATCGCGGCAGGCTGCACGATTCCGGGCATGACGCAGGCGGAAAACTGTGAACTCTATGCCATTGCCGGAAGAAATGAGAAAAAGGTGTCGGAATTTCAGGAACGCTATGGGTTTGAGAAGGCCTATGTAGGATATGACGCACTGCTTACAGACCCGCAGGTGCAGGCAGTCTACGTACCGCTGCCGAATGACATCCACTATGAATGGGTTTTGAAGGCAGTAAAGGCGGGAAAGCACGTACTCTGCGAAAAGCCACTGGCCTTAAATGCGACTGAAACACAGGCCATGTATGACGCCGCCAAAGAAAACGGTGTGATCCTGATGGAGGCATTTGCTTATCTCCACAGTCCTTATGTGGATATGCTGAAGGAGGACGTAAAGAGCGGCATCATCGGAGAGGTAGATTATATCGAGACAACCTTCCTGACGCAAGGGTATACGGAGGATTTCCGCCTGCACAAAGAATTTGGCGGCGGTGCCTTTTACGACCTTGGATGCTATTGCACGACCATGATCCTGACGCTGGCGGAGGCCTGCGATGTAGCTTGGAAACCTGCGTACGTCAAGGCAGTTGCAGAGTTCACGGAGGAAGGCGTGGACATGCTGACAGCCGGTATCATGCAATTTGAGGGCGGATTGCGCGCATCTTTCAACGTAGGCATGAATCTGGGTGCAAATTCCAATGCGCGGTTCGACCGTCTTTATGTGCATGGCTCCAAAGGGTGTATACGCTCCGATGTGGAGTACAATCAGGAAGGCGAGCTGAAATACACGGTAGTCTCCGAAGGAAAGACTTTGGAGAGAAAAGTGCACGCAGGTCAGAATTATGCTTTGGAGCTTGAGCAAATGAACAGGTGTATCTTATATGGGGAGAAGCAGCATGTGACACCTGAGTTTTCCATTGCAAATGCGAAACTGATGGATACGGTGCTGAAGGAAATTGGGTATTAAGGGATAATCTATTCAAAATGTTAAAACCATAATGCTCAATAAGACAGACGGCGGTCTTGGAAAACCAAGGCCGCCTCAAAATTTTTATTCTCCCACAAGCAAT
>JAFLTD010000065.1 GCA_022510625.1 Lachnospiraceae bacterium | reverse complement strand
AAGTTATCCTGAAAGAGCAGGTTGTGGATTTTGCACCGCAGCCGGTTATCACCAAAGATAACGTAACCATGAGAATCGATACGGTCGTGTTTTTCCAGATTACCGACCCGAAACTTTTTGCTTACGGTGTGGAGAACCCGATCATGGCGATCGAGAATCTGACAGCCACCACATTGCGTAATATCATCGGTGAGATGGAGCTCGATCAGACGCTTACTTCCAGAGAGGTCATCAATACCAAGATGAGAGCATCCTTGGATATTGCAACAGACCCTTGGGGCATTAAAGTAAACCGTGTCGAACTGAAGAACATTATTCCTCCAGCAGCCATTCAGGATGCTATGGAGAAGCAGATGAAAGCGGAGCGTGAGCGCCGTGAGGCAATCCTTCGTGCAGAGGGTGAGAAGAAATCCACCGTCCTTGTTGCGGAAGGTAAGAAAGAATCCTTGATTCTGGAAGCAGAGGCAGAAAAACAGTCCGCAATCTTGCGTGCAGAGGCTCAGAAGGAGAAGATGATCCGCGAGGCGGAAGGTGAAGCTGAGGCGATACTGAAAGTGCAGCAGGCTACCGCGGACGGTATCAAAATGATCCGTGAGGCGGGAGCAGACGAAGCTGTGCTGAAGATCAAGAGCCTTGAGGCATTTGAGAAAGCCGCTGACGGCCAGGCAACCAAGATCATCATTCCCTCAGAGATTCAAGGATTAGCCGGACTTGCGTCCTCTGTGAAAGAAGTGTGGAAATAAAATGTTTTGACTGTTGTGGGGCGGTTCTGCGGAGCCGCCCTTTAGAGTTTGCGAAGCGAATCTCGCGAACGAGCTTGTTCGTTGTTAGTTTTTGGAGGAGATTATGAATTTAAAAGGTAAGAATTTTTTAAAGTTACTGGATTTTACTCCGGAAGAGATTACATATATGCTCGATGTGGCAGCTGACTTAAAGGATAAGAAGAAGAAAGGTATTCTGACGGATATTTATCGCGGGAAGAATGTGGCGCTCATCTTTGAGAAGACCAGCACAAGAACCCGCTGTTCGTTCGAGGTGGCTGCTCATGACCTCGGTTTGGGGACAACCTATCTGGACCCGTCCGGCTCGCAGATCGGCAAGAAAGAGAGCATTGCCGATACGGCCCGTGTTCTGGGGCGTATGTATGAAGGTATCGAGTACCGCGGTTACGGGCAGGAGATTGTAGAAGAATTGGCGAAATATGCCGGAGTGCCGGTATGGAACGGGTTGACCAATGAATTCCATCCCACACAGATGCTGGCCGATCTTTTGACAATCAGGGAGCATTTCGGGTATCTGAAGGGCATTAAGCTGACATATATGGGAGATGCCCGCTACAACATGGGTAACTCCCTGATGGTGGCGTGCGCTAAGATGGGTATGGATTTTACCGCATGTACGACCAAAGATTATTTCCCGGATGAGAAGCTGGTACATACTTGTGAAGAAATCGCGGCGCAGACGGGCGGACATATCACCCTCACGGAGGATGTGGCACTGGGCGCGGGCGGTGCAGATGTGGTTTACACGGATGTCTGGGTTTCCATGGGTGAGCCGGAGGAAGTGTGGAACGACAGGCTTCGCGATCTGATGCCCTATCAGGTCAATCGCAAGGTGATGGAGTACGCGGGAGATAAAGCTGTCTTTATGCATTGCCTGCCTGCTTTTCACGATCTAAAGACCGGCATCGGCAGGGAAATCAGTAAAAAATATGGCATAGACGAGATGGAAGTGACGGATGAGGTGTTTGAGTCGCCGCAGTCTATCGTGTTTGACGAGGCTGAGAACCGTATGCATACCATCAAGGCTGTTATGGCAGTGACATTGGGAGAGTACGGGCTGTAGTATGAAAACGGATAAATCAGATATTTTGGCGTTACTCAGGAATAGCGAAGATTATGTGTCGGGTCAGCAGTTGTGTGATAAATTTGATGTCACGCGCACTGCAGTCTGGAAGGTGATCAATCAGCTTAAGGAAGAAGGCTATTTAATCGAGTCTGTTCCGCGCAAGGGATACCGTCTGGTGGAAAGCCCGACGGACATCCTGTCGGAGAGTGAGATTGCCAGCAGGCTGACGACAAAATGGGCAGGCAGAAAAGTGTATTATTATGATGTCACGGGTTCTACCAACAACGACGCAAAGCGCCTGGCGGAGGAGGGAGATCCTCATGGGACTGTCGTGGTTGCCGATATTCAGAATGCGGGCAAAGGGCGAAGGGGAAGACAATGGCAGACGCTGCCGGGAACCGCACTCTCCTTTACACTGTTGCTGCGGCCGGAGTTTGCCGCGGACAAGGCTTCCATGATCACTCTTGTCATGGCGCTCAGCGTTGCGGAGGCGGTGGAGGAAGCAGCGGATATTGCTGCGACGATCAAGTGGCCCAATGATATTGTGGTGAACAAGAAAAAGATATGCGGTATGCTGACGGAGATGACCATGACGCCGGAGATGGATGAGATACAGTATATCGTTGTGGGTGCGGGCATAAACGTCAATAACGGAAGTTCAGATGAATTTCAGGAGGAGATACGCCGCACTGCCACATCGCTCAAAATAGAGACGGGCAGGCACTTCAGCAGAGCCAAACTGCTTGAGAGGGTGCTTGTGAGGTTTGAGGCAAATTACGCGGTATTCCTGGAGACACTGGATCTGTCACGATTGCGTGACGCATATCAGAGGCATTTGCAGGGAGTCGGGGCCGAGGTCAGAGTGCTCGATCCGGCAGGGGAGTATACCGGTGTTTCACAGGGAATCGATGATCGCGGTGAACTGATCGTGATAAAAGATAACGGAGAAAAAGTACAGGTCTATGCAGGCGAGGTCTCGGTGCGCGGACTGTACGGGTATGTGTGATGGAAACGAAAAGGGAACAGGGTGACAAGAGAGTGGTGCTGTGCGGTGCCAACGCCTACGAGCAGAAATACTATTTTAACGAGCAGTTTGCGGGGATTCCGGAATCCGTCAAAGAGGAACTGCACGTGATCTGTGTCCTTTTTACCGAGGAGGTCGGAGGAATCTTCACGATTGTCTTTGAGGAGGACGGAAGCGTCTCTCTGGAGACAAACGCGGAGGAGAACGACCTGCTCTACGACGAGATCAGCAGCGGGCTTCTGGTGGGAGAGATTCGCAGGAACAGGCAGGAGATGCTGGAGTCACTGCAGCTGTATTACAGGGTGTTCGTTTTGCATGACAGGGCAGTTTTGGATGAGATGGAATAGACCCTGGTTACCGTGTATATGTGGCCCGGTCTTGCCAATATCCTTCCGACAGACGCGCTTCCGCTCGGATAAAAAAGTGTGAATCCCTCTTGACAACGGTTTTTTACATAATTATAATTTAATTGAATTAAATTAAATTGAATTCAATTATTTGTGGGAGGTAAAAGATATGTCGGTTTATGATTTTAAGGTGAAAGCACAGGACGGAAGCGAGGTTTCTCTTGCAGATTATAAGGGTAAGGTACTTCTCATTGTGAATACCGCTACGGGCTGCGGATTTACTCCGCAATACGATGAACTTCAGGACCTCTATGATGCGCATCAGAAAGACGGTCTGGAGATTCTTGATTTTCCCTGCAATCAGTTCCGCGAGCAGGCTCCCGGGACTGATGAGGAGATTCACTCTTTCTGTACGGGGCGCTACGGAATTACTTTCCCGCAGTTTTCCAAAATAGATGTGCTGGGCGAAAATGCACACCCGTTATTTAAATATTTATCGGATAACACAACTTTTGAGGGGTTCGGAAAAGGCCCGATGGCGTTGATCTTAAAAGCGGCAGTCAAGAGTATGGATAAGGATTATAAGAATAACGGTAACGTGAAATGGAATTTTACCAAGTTTTTGATTGACAGAGACGGCAATATTGCTGCCCGTTTTGAGCCGACGGAATCTTTAGATACCGTACAAGAAAAAGTGGAGGAGGTACTCTGATGCGTTACGATTACAAAACAGAAGTTGTCTGTGCGCAGATTATCAGTTTTGACATTAATGATGATGTCATAACCAATATCAGCTTCATGGGCGGCTGCAACGGAAATCTGAAAGCGATTGCAAAGCTTGTGGACGGCTGGACGGTGGACAAAATTGAGTCCTATTTGCTTGGCAATATCTGCGGACGTAAGCCTACGTCCTGTGCGGACCAGTTGGCCATCGCCGTGAGAAAAGCGTATGACGAAACTCATGCTGCATAGGGAATCAAAACTCTGCGAATAACATTACTTATCGGAGAAAGTTTATGGATCGGTATGAAACTTTAAGGCTTGAAAATCAGTTGTGTTTTCCTCTGTATGCCGCTTCGCGTGAGGTGATCAAGCGCTATCACCCGTATCTTACGGAACTGGGACTTACCTACACACAGTATATCGCAATGATGGTCCTGTGGGCTGACGGCAGGATCAGCGTTAAAGAATTGGGGCAGAAACTGTTCCTTGACAGCGGAACGCTGACGCCTGTCCTTAAAAGTCTGGAGGAAAAAGGATATGTGAAGCGCCGTCGCTCGTCCGAGGATGAGCGTGTATTGATCGTCGAGATCACGGAAGCGGGAGAGAAGCTGAAAGAGCGGGCGGTCTCTGTTCCGGAGAAAATAGCCGGCTGTATCAGACTGGACACGGAGGAAGCGATGCAGTTATATAGATTGCTCTATAAAGTGCTGGCGGCTATGAACGAATAGAACGGGGGATGTATGATGGGCGAATTATTGCACAAACTGAAAATCGGCAGTGTAACTTTAGACAACAACATCATATTAGCTCCTATGGCAGGCGTAACAGACCTGCCTTTTCGTTTATTGTGCAGTGAACAGGGTGCGGGAATGTGCTGTATGGAGATGGTCAGTGCCAAGGCAATCCTGTATAAGAATAAAAATACGGAAAGTCTGTTGGAAATTCATCCTGAAGAAGGACCTGTCTCCCTGCAATTATTCGGGTCCGATTCGAAGATTATGAGCGAGATGGCAAGGCAGATTGAGAGCAGGTCCTTCGACATTCTGGACATCAACATGGGATGTCCGGTGCCCAAAGTGGTGAACAACGGTGAGGGATCGGCGCTTATGAAGCAGCCGAAACTGGCAGGGGAGATTATCTCGGCGGTGGTCGGTGCCATCAGGAAACCTGTGACCGTCAAAATACGCAAAGGCTTTGACGAAAACAATGCCAATGCCGTGGAGATTGCTAAGATTGCGGAGGAGTCTGGAGCGGCTGCCGTAATTGTGCACGGAAGGACGAGAGAACAGTATTATTCAGGCGAGGCTGACCGGGAAATTATAGCGAGAGTGAAAGAAAGCGTATCCATTCCGGTGATCGGCAACGGCGATGTCACGGACGGTGTGAGTGCGGAGTGTATGCTCAGACAGACCGGGTGCGACGGTATCATGGTGGGGCGCGCTGCCAGAGGAAATCCATGGATCTTTCGACAGATAGCAGCGTATTTGGAGGATGGCACAGCGCTTCCTAAGCCCGACAAGGCGGAAGTGAAAGCAATGATTCTTCGACATGCGCGGCTTCAGTGGGACTGCAAGGGCGAGTACACGGGTGTGCGCGAGATGCGCAAGCATGTATCGTGGTATACGTCGGGACTCCCCAACTCGGCGAGGCTTCGGCAGAGTGTGAATCTGGCCGAGAATTTTGAAGAGCTGGAGAGGCTGGTGGAGGAGGCTTTTTAATGTGCTTTTTTCAGGCCATGCCATTCATAACTTGCCTATATTTTAGTTATGCAGCATGGTAGGAATCGAATGGCAAGTTATTCATGACGGGCATGCGCCCTATAGAAAATATCATATAATCAGTCCTTTGTGAGCAAGCTCCCAGACTGATTACATGATATTTTCTGCATGGCTTGGATGCTTATCGCATATATTAAGTCATGGAGCAGGAGACGATTGTTTATTTTTATCCGATATCGGAGCGGCAGGGAGCAGCAGGACGCACGTGTTCTGCGAAATGGTACTGGTTTCAGGATGTATCTCTCGGGACACATCTTCTTGGGGAGATTCACGCAGCGTTCAATGTGATCGGATGCGCCGTACCGCCCTTTTATTTCAGACACAGACCGTGGAAGCCGCAGGTACTGTCGGAGGAGATGGGGAGAGTGATGCGTCGGGTGGATGGCATGACCGATACCTATCTTCATCCGCAGATTGAGGCAATGCTGACGGAGGAGTTTGGCAGGCGGTGGATACCTCGCAGAAATACTGTGCAGATGATTGTCGGACAGTTGATGGAGCAGTATGTCCCCGGTGTTGTCAAACAGTGTGGAGAGGCGGTTGTGCTTTTGGGAGAAGCGGCCGATACGGGATGGCAGATGGAGATGACCAGGGAGTTGCTGCAGCCTTACCAGAGCAGGATCAACAGACTGCTCATTTTCTATGAGGAGGTGGCAGAGACAGATATATGGATGGAATTGGGAAGCCATCTGGACGACTATTATTACGAGTACGGACTTGTGCCGCAGCTGGAGTCCTATACAGAGACGGCGGACGGGCTCAGGTGCGGAAAGCATAAATGTGAAGGTATTGTTCTGGACTACTGCGGACATCCCAGATATCCCAAAATCATGCCGGACAGTGAGGCGGTCTATATCGATGTGATGTCCGTGGTTAATAAGGAGCGGATGCTTGCTCGTAAAACACCAAAAACACCTTACGTTTCACCGTTAAAATATCTTGACACTATGGTGAAAAATAGTTAGAATGGATTAGTTAATTAGCGTGTAATAGTGTTTGCAGGAACAGATACTGATTCACGTGATATTAAATTGTTGTGAAAGGAAGAATCATTACCATGCAGGAGAAGAAAAATATCTTAACGTATGAAGGTCTGAGGAAATATGAGGATGAACTGCACGATCTGAAAGTTGTAAGGCGTAAAGAAGTGGCTCAGAAGATCAAAGAGGCACGTGAGCAGGGCGACTTATCCGAGAACGCCGAATATGACGCAGCGAAAGATGAGCAGCGCGATATTGAGGCCAGAATCGAAGAATTGGAAAAGATATTAAAAAATGCGGAAGTTGTCATTGAGGACGAAGTTGATTTAGACAAGATCAATATCGGCTGTCAGGTTAAGATTCTGGACATCGAGATTAACGAGGAGTTAGAGTATAAAATAGTTGGTTCCACCGAGGCCAACAGCTTAAAAGGTAAAATATCCAACGAGTCCCCTGTGGGCAAGGCACTGATCGGATCCCAAATAGGTGATATGGTGGAAGTGGAGACACAGGCGGGCACCATCAAATACAAAGTTTTAGAGATTCAGAGATCAAACCAGTGAGAAAGGTGTAGGTATTGATATGGCAGAAGTACAGAATCAGGATAACGGGCTTAAGGTGCAGGATATCAATCAGCTTCTGAAGGTGAGGAGAGAAAAACTCGCCGCGCTGCAGGAGAACGGTAAAGATCCTTTTCAGATAACCAAATTTGATGTGACTCATCACAGTCAGGAAATCAAAGATCAATATGCGGATCTGGAGGGTAAGAACGTAACTGTCGCAGGACGTGTGATGTCCAAGCGCATTATGGGTAAGGCATCTTTCTGTAATGTTCAGGATCTGCAGGGAAACATTCAGTCTTATGTGGCGAGAGACAGCATAGGAGAGGAAGCTTACGCCGATTTTAAAAAATATGACGTTGGTGACATTGTTGGCATTGAAGGTGAAGTGTTTACAACCAAGACCGGTGAAATATCCATTCATGCCACAAAAGTGACACTTCTGTCAAAAAGTCTCCAGATCCTGCCGGAGAAATATCACGGACTGGTGAATACGGATATCCGTTACCGCCAGAGATACACGGATCTGATCATGAACGAGGAAGTCAAGAAAACATTTGTGATGCGTTCCAAGATTATCAGTTCGATCAGACGTTATCTGGACGGACAAGGTTTTCTGGAAGTGGAGACACCCATGCTCGTATCCAATGCGGGCGGTGCGGCGGCAAGGCCTTTCGAGACACATTACAATGCGCTCGATGAGGATGTGAAGCTTCGCATATCGCTGGAATTGTACTTAAAGAGACTGATCGTCGGCGGTCTGGAGAGAGTCTATGAGATTGGCCGTGTGTTCCGTAATGAAGGCCTGGACGCGAGACATAATCCGGAATTTACTCTGATGGAACTGTATCAGGCATATACCGATTACTACGGGATGATGGATCTGACGGAGAACATGTTCCGCCATGTGGCTAAGGAAGTCTGCGGCACGACGGTGGTTCCCTACGGCGATGTGGAGATTGATCTCGGCAAGCCCTTTGAGCGCATGACAATGGTGGAAGCGGTCAAGAAGTACGCGGGCGTGGATTTCGACCAAATCAAGGATACCGCGGAAGCCAAGAAGCTTGCGGATGAAAAGGAAGTACACTATGAGGCACGCCACAAGAAGGGCGATATTCTGAATCTGTTCTTCGAGGAATTTGTGGAGGCGCATCTGGTGCAGCCCACTTTTATCATGGATCATCCGATCGAAGTGTCACCTCTCACGAAGAAAAAGCCGGACAAGCCGGAGTATGTAGAGCGTTTTGAACTTTTTATCACGGGACGTGAGATGTGTAACGCCTATTCCGAGCTGAATGACCCGATTGATCAGAGAGAGCGTTTCAAGGCACAGGAGGAGGCGCTGGCAGCAGGTGATGAGGAAGCCAACACGACGGACGAGGATTTCTTAAATGCGCTGGAGATCGGTATGCCGCCGACGGGTGGTATCGGCTACGGCATCGACAGGCTGGTAATGCTCCTTACAAATTCGCCTGCGATCCGCGATGTTTTGCTCTTCCCGACGATGAAGAGTTTGGATAAATAAAGGTTTTGTAATACAGGAGGATGTAAGCCTTTTTGAGACTTCATCCTCTTTTTACTATGCTAAACATATTGCAGATTAATCAAAACAAATAAGGAGATAATAAGCCAATAATAGTTTCGATTGTAACTCAGTCGGGATGTACAAAGGAGATTTATGATAGAGAATTAAAAATAAGGATATCCTTCATAGGGATTGATTCGATTATTGCAGTTACTTGCTTTTGCGTATGGAATACCATATAATGTTTTCTATATGGTTTCAAAGGAGAAACGGTCAATGAAAGATAAATTGTTCTGTTGGATGTGCGTGGGAATAATTGTCTGCCTTGGTTTTCAGGTTTATAATTTACATCTTGACGCACTCTTTTTTCAGGATGTCTTTCGGGAAAAGGATTCTGCGGTACACGGAGACGTTTTTAGCTTAGAATATCCGAATACCTACAGTATTTCTACGATGGACTATACAATAAAAGGTATTCAAATCTGGTTTGAAGATATTGGTATGGATGAAGGCTTCAAAGAGTCGGAATCGGATGAAGCGATTTATGTAACACTTTCTTCAGAAGATGAAGATATATATACATGGGAAGTTAATGAGCAAGAAATTAATTACGAAAATTATACACAGTTTGAACTTGAACGAAAGTACAGATTGTCTCAGAAAAAAATAGATATTAAAATTTCCACTGATCTTGCGTCTGATCTGGCGCATGTGGCCGTAGCGTGTGATTCGGATAGAGAGCCATGTATCAGACTAACCTATGGATTTTTAAGTGCCAAATGGAGTCTGCTTGTTGTTGCAAGTTTTGTTTTTATGATTTTTATTTTGACGGTACTGGTCATAAGCAAGGTTCAAAATGAAATTGTCAAATTTTCTTTGGTTCTTGCAATTATAGGCGTATGCTACATTATTGTTGTTCCGTTTACGGAGATTTCGGATGGTTTATCCCATGTTATCAGAGCGTTTGAAGTGACAGAAGGTAATTTATATACACATGATCAAGCGGATCAAGATGCATATCTTCCTGATGGGATATTGGCAGGACTGAATTATCAAGATAGTTATTCTACGATTTTCCTGCATCGAAACGATACGTTGAATTATGATTACAAGTACTACTATAATCATAATAATACGGCGTTATATGCTCCGATTGCATATTTTCCTCAGATTATAGGCATTTGGCTGATAAAGCTATTCACAAAGAAGGCGTTGGTAATCATTTTCTTTGCGCGGATATTTGCGCTTGCCGCCTATATCGCAATGGTATGTTATGCTTATAAGCACTGTCCGGTCAATCGTGGGATTATTGTTGCCGTGGCGCTGCTTCCGATTGCGTTGATTGAGGCGGGGTCGCCTTCATTGGACAGTTTTGTTATTGCATTTTTAATCTGGGGACAAGCTTATATTTTATCGATTTGTGTCCGTAATAAAAAGATGACTCGTCTGCAGATGATACTGCTTTGGCTGTGCCCGATTATCTTTACGTTATGCAAAGTGGTATATTTTCCGTTTGCGTTGTTACTGCTTTTGGTTCCGAAAGAATGTTATGGCAGCAGAAATACAAAATGTGCATGTGTCATTTCATCCTTTGCTATTTCTGTGGCAGTGTACCTGTCATGGTCTGCACTCTCGGCTGATTTTATCAATGAGTTTACCGCCGGAGTGGCAGATTCGAGCGCGCAAATTAGATTTGTTCTGACCCATCCGTTATCTTTTATCAATATCTTCAGGAATACTGTCAGGACGATGAGTGTCAACTATATATTGGGGACGTTTGGCGGAATTGCGGGCTGGGCGCAGAATATTGGAATTAATGTAGCGTTTCCCATTTTCTATATTCCGTTTCTGTTTGTTATGCTGTTGTTTCAGCCGGATTCCTCACTTCATAGGAATCTGAAAGTTAATGTTATGTACGCTATGATCGTTATGTTGACACTGGCACTCACATTTGCTGCACTCTATGTACAGTTTAATGCGGTCGCAGCACCTCTTATCGATGGCATACAGGGAAGATATTTTGTGCCGCTTCTTTTTCCGGCCGGAGTAGTTTTGGGCAGTGGACTTAAATACATTTACAGAGACAGACTGGTAAAAAGCAGTCATGAGGACGGGGATAACGAGACATATCGTTTTAGTCATTATTTTTACCTTTTTGTAGTGTGGATGAATATGGCTATGGTTTTGGAGATGATTAAAGATTTGTGGCACTGATACTATATATTAGGTTTGCCTCAGATACAGCTGCGCAAACGTTTCCCCGGCTTTCGTAACATTTGTAAATAATTTGCCCAGAAAATTGTGAGAAACAATGAAACCTGGTTTTTTTAATTTGGTGAAAACAGACAAAAATATAAAAATTGAACAAAAAAAAGCAAATTTCTATTGCATAATTGTCAAAAATAATGTAGACTATTCATGCGAAAGTGTTTATGTTTGGCTGGTTGGACAGAGACTGGTATAGTAGGGCTCGTTGGGGGTATGGGCTGTATCTATAAAAAATTTAAAGGAGTGTGGCAAAATGAAAGGTTTTTTTCAAAACACATGGAAGCATAGAGCACATGTGATTATGGCTTTGCCGGTATTTCTGATTTTGTTCTTTATCATGTATGTACCTATGGCAGGTCTCGTAATGGCATTTAAGAATTACGATTTCTCAAAAGGTATCTGGGCAAGTCCCTGGAACGGCATTGAGAACTTTAAGTTCCTGATCGCATCCAAGAGCACTTTCCTCTCCATGACTAAGAATACGATCATGTACTACATAATCTTCACAGCGGTAGGAACATTCCTGAATGTGGTCCTGGCGATCGCGATCGATCAGTTCGTCTTCAAGAAAGTAGCTAAGACGATGCAGACAATCATGATCATCCCCGTGTTCATCTCCTACGCGGCGGTCCAGTTCATCGTGTACGCGTTCATCAGTACCGACACCGGTATCTTGAACAATACACTCGGTATGAGCGCAAGGTTCTATTCCACGGCATCTTACTGGCCCTTGATCCTGACCATCGTCAAGATGTGGAACAGTGTGGGCTACGGCTCCGTTTTATATATGTCCGTTTTGGCAGGTATCGATACAGAGCTCTATGAGGCAGCTCAGATTGACGGTGCCAACAAGTGGAAACAGATCTGGCACATCACGCTGCCTTCCCTGATTCCGATGATCACGGTTATGCTCCTTCTTTCCGTGGGTAACGTCATGAGATCGGACACCGGTCTGTTCTATCAGGTTACGAGAAACAGCGGTACGCTTTACTCTACGACACAGGTTATTGACTCCTACGTACTGAATGCGATCTTCAAGAATTCGAACTTCGGATTTACCGCGGCGACCAGCTTCTTCCAGTCGATTGTAGGATTGTTGCTGATGTTGTTCGCAAACGGTATGGTCCGCAAGATCGCCCCTGAAAATGCGTTGTTCTAAGTGAGAGGAGATTGAGATATGGCTAGAAAAGGTAACAAGGCGGATTTACTGCCTTCCAAACAAGAGAAAAAAGGAATCGGTCAATACATACTTGGCTTCTTCCTTCTGTTATACACCCTGTTCTGCGGACTGCCGATTTTGTTGGTATTCATAGCAGCGTTCACGGATGAAGTGGCGATTAACCAGAACGGTTTCAGCTTCTTCCCGGAGAAGTGGTCCCTGTCAGGTATGAATGCCGTATTGCGGTACGGTCAGCAGTTGATCACTTCCTACGGCATCACGATCTTCATCACCGTAGCGGGTACATTCCTCGGACTTCTCGTGATGAGCATGTATGCGTACTCCATCAGTAGGAAAGAGTTTTACTTATCCAAGTTTTTATCGGTATTCCTGTTGATCCCGATGCTGTTCAACGGCGGTCAGTTGGCTGGATATATCGTTTTTACATCTTACTATAACTTGAAGGACAGCTTGTGGCTTCTGATCCTGCCGCTGTGTGTCACCACGATGAACGTCATTATCTTAAGGACTTACATAGCGAACAGCATCCCGAGCGAGTTGATGGAAGCGGCCAAGATCGACGGTGCGGGTGAGTACCGTACCTTCTTCCAGATCACGCTGCCGCTCTTAAAACCTTCGCTTGCAGCCGTAGGTTTCATGATGGCTACCGCATACTGGAACGACTGGCAGAACGCGCTGCTCTACATCACGAGCGACAGCAAGAAACCCCTCCAGTTACTTCTGGTAAACATCCAGAAGAGTATCGAGTTTTTGCTGAATAACTCCAACGTTCCCGCATCTGCGAGAGCGGCTATGGGAGGTAATATCCCGCAGTATTCGGCAACGATGGCGACGGTGCTGGTGGTAATCGGACCGATCATGGTAGTGTATCCGTTCTTCCAGAAGTACTTCGTCAAAGGTCTTACGGTAGGTTCCGTTAAAGGTTAAGACACAATCATTCAATACGGTTTCAATCCAATGCAATGGTGCGGCGGATTAGAAATAAATAATCTTAAGGGAGGATTTTAAGATGAAAATCAAGAAACTTTTAGCCTTGGTTTTAGCTGGTGCTATGACAGCAACGATGCTCGTTGGCTGTGGTAACAACGGCGGCAACGCAGGCGCAGATGCAGGCACAAGCACACCTGCAGACACAGGCAGTGATGCAGCAGCACCTGCAGACACAGGCAGTGATGATGCAGCAGCACCCGCAGCAAGCGGCGACGCTGTAACCATCAACGTAACAAGAGCAACATTTAACCTTGCAAACCCTGATTCCGCTCAGGTTCAGAAGGTTCAGGACGCAGTGAATGCGTACATCGCTGACAAGATCAACGTTCAGATCAATCTGACAGATATCGGATCCGGTGAGTACACAGACAAGGCTAACCTGTCTCTGGCTAACAACGAAATCAACCTTCTGTGGACAGCTTCCTGGGAGTCTACAATCGGAACAAACGATCTGGTTCCCAACAATGCTGTTTATGACATCACAGATTTACTTCCGGGCACACCTCTTTACGGTTCCATGGACGAGGGACAGTGGGAAGCTTCCAAGTACAACGGAAAGAACTACTTCATCCCTGTATACAAGGACAACGTAGAAGGTTACGACATCATGGCTCGTAAGGAACTGGTTGACAAGTACGGTTGGGATCTGTCTTCCGTTAAGAAGCTGGCTGACATCGAGCCCATGCTGGAAGATTGTAAGGCAGAAGGCCTCAAGTATCCTTACCTGACACAGAAGACTGCTATGTTCTACAGATGGTATATCGACAGCTTTGATTTCTTCACAGCTGACGCTACAGCTAACTGGGTAGCAGTTGACAGAGCTACCAACACTGTAGTTGAGACGATTCTGACAGATGAGTACAAAGAGTTCTGTACTCTGATGGCTGAGTGGGCTGAGAAAGGTTACATCTCCGAGGATGATGTTACTAAGACCACAACAGATACCACAACACAGACACAGGATTGGGGATTCTCATGGTGGACGGATATCCCGGTTAACGATGAGGCTAACTCTCGTTACGGTCAGGATGTTGTAATGGTTCCTGCTACAGACAGATATGCACACTCCACATCCGCTCTTGGTTCCTGCTACTGCGTAACAGCAAACAGCACACCTGAGCAGGCACAGGCTTGTATCGACTTCATGGGTCTTCTTTACACAGACAGCAAACTTGCTGATCTCTGGACATTCGGTATCGAAGGTGAGGACTTCACATACGATGCTAACGGTCATGTAACACAGACAAGTGATAAGTACAACCACTCCATGTGGGAGTCCGCTTCCGCTACGATCGTTACACCTCTTGACAACGAGCCTGACAACAAGGCAGACCTGTACATCGACTTCAACGGTGGCGCAAAAACATCCTGCGCAGCAGGTTTCCGTTTCAACAAGGAGCCTGTAGCAGCTCAGTTCAGCGCTTGCCAGAACGTATTCGAGACATATGGCTTCCCGCTTGAGAACGGTGGTTATCCGGCATCTGAAGTAGAGGCTACTATCGAGGCGTACTATGCAGCACTTAATGAGGCTGGTTTCCAGGATGTTGTAGCTGAGTTCGTTGCTCAGTACGATGCTTGGAAGTAATTCCTTCATTGAGAAATAATTGATTTTCGAATCCCCCTTGCTATTGTAGCAGGGGGGATTTTTTTGTATAATCAAAGGGAGGAAAATCAAGCTCATAGACAGAGTGGGGCAGGGAAGATAGGAGGTAATTCATATGAAACTGTCATTGAGAGAAAAGGCATCCTACGGTTTGGGTGCAGTCGGAAAAGACATGGTCTACATGCTTTCCGCAAGCTATATTCTGTATTACTACCAGGATATTATAGGAGTGAGCGCGGTTGCGATGGGAATTATCCTGATGGCGGCGCGTGTGTTTGATGCATTCAACGATCCGATCATGGGCGTGCTTGTTGCCAAGACGAGAACCAAATGGGGTAAGTTCCGTCCGTGGCTGCTGATCGGTACGTTGCTGAACGCTGTCGTACTGTTTGTCATGTTCTCGGCGCCGCCGGCATTAAACGGTAAGGGGTTGGTTGCCTACGCCGCAATCACATACATCGTATGGGGTGTCACCTACACAATGATGGATATTCCTTACTGGTCCATGATTCCGGCTTTCACGGAAGGCGGTAAGGAGAGAGAAGGCCTTACCACGCTGGCACGTTCCTGCGCGGGCGTAGGTTCGGCTCTGATTACCATTATTACAATGATATGTGTTAAAAATATAGGGCAGGGCGATGAGCGGATCGGTTTCCAGAGGTTTGCGTTGATTATTGCCATTGTTTTTGTTGTATTTATTATCATCACCTGTATTTGTATCAAGGAAAAGTCCACGGTAGATGTGGATGCTCCGTCCGTGGGGCAGATGTTCCGGGCGCTGATTCAGAACGACCAGGCGATGATCGTTGTCATTGCGATCGTACTGATCAACTGTTCGTTATATATTACATCCAATCTTTTGATTTATTTCTTTAAGTACGATTTCGGCGGACAGACATGGGAGAATGAATACACCCTGTTCAATACGTTTGGGGGAGGCATTCAGATATTGTCGATGATGCTGTTTTACCCGGTACTGCGCAAGTTCATCAACTCCGTGCAGGTGTTCTATGTAAGCTTTGTCATGGCGATTACCGGATATGCGGTACTGTTCGTGTTGATGTGTCTGGGACTTACCAACATTTTCCTGTTGTTTATACCCGCATTCTTTGTCTTCGCGGCGTTCGGTATGCTGACGGTATTGACTACGGTGTTTCTTGCCAACACGGTGGATTACGGGGAATTGAAGAACAACCGGAGAGATGAGAGCGTCATCTTCTCCATGCAGACCTTCGTGGTGAAGCTGGCGTCCGGTGTGGCAGTACTGATTGCATCAATCTGTCTCTCCATCGCTAATCTGAGCGATGACACATCGACGGCAGTTGTAGCGGAAGCGACCGGATCATCCATTTTTATTCTTCGTATGACGATGACGGTCATTCCGATAGCCGGACTGCTTCTTGCGGTATTCCTGTTCCACAGAAAGTATATGCTCACGGAACAGAAAGTGGAAGAGATTGCGGCACAGATTAAGCAGAAGCGGGGCGAATAGACGAAAGATTCAGAAGCCGGACATATTGGGAATATATTATATGAAAGCAGCGGAGGAATCATAATGAGATTGGGAGCATTGGAAGCGGGCGGAACCAAGATGGTATGCGCGATAGGAGACGAGATCGGAAAGATTTACGAACAGGTGTCTATTCCCACAGAAACACCGGAAATCACTATGCCGAAGTTGATTGCGTATTTTCGGGAAAGGGAAGTGGAGGCGCTTGGGATAGGATGTTTCGGTCCGATCGAGCTTGACCGGGCTTCCTCTAAATACGGTTACATTACTTCCACACCCAAGCTTGCATGGAAAAACTATAACATCGTGGGAGCGTTTTCCGACGCACTGAAGTGTCCGATCGGTTTTGACACGGACGTGAACAGCTCTGTGCTGGGCGAGGTGACTTTCGGTCAGGCGAAAGGGAAAAACTGTGTGATCTATCTCACCATCGGCACGGGCGTGGGCGGCGGCATCTATATAGAAGGAAAACTGCTCCACGGCATGCTCCATCCGGAGACGGGGCACGTGCTGATCCAAAAGAGGGAGAGTGACAGCTACGCCGGCAAGTGTCCTTATCACAAGAACTGTCTGGAAGGACTGGCGGCAGGACCTGCCATCGAGGAGCGCTGGGGCAGTAAGGCGGCGCTGCTTGCGGACAGACCGGAAGTGTGGGAACTGGAAGCGGATTACATTGCACAGGCACTTACGGGCTATATTCTGACACTGTCGCCGGAAATGATTATCTTAGGCGGCGGCGTCATGCACCAGGAGCAGCTTTTTCCTTTAATAAGGAACAAAGTTACGGAAATGCTGGGCGGCTATATTCAGGCGGAGGAACTGAATAATATGGAGCATTACATTGTTCCTGCGAGCCTGAATGACGATCAGGGTATTATGGGATGTCTCGAACTGGCGGCAAGGGCTCATAATATGCCGTAATATGGAGAAAATAATAAAAAGTTATTTCAACTCTAAAGTCTTTCGCGAAATAACCGATACAAATAGTGTAAAGAATTTATTTTTGGAAAGGAGAGTCTCATATGCGTATTGAAGCTTACACGCAGGTACAGCAGTTATATAATGCGAAGAAACCCGCTAAAGTGCAGGGCAAAGCAACACTGGCTGCTTCTGACCAGATACAGATTTCCAGTATCGGTAAAGATATTCAGATCGCTAAGAGCGCAGTGGCGGCGGCGGATGATATCAGAGAAGAATTGACGGCTCCTATCAAGGCAAGTATTGCCAACGGTACCTATCAGGTGAGCGGCGAAAGCTTTGCGGAGAAGTTGATGAAGAAATATGAAGAAATCGAAAGTCTGTAGGCACAGTGAAGGAGAGATTTTATCGTGGCAAGCTTAATGGAAGTCTTGATCGACATTTTGGAGAAAGAGAGTCAGGAGTACGAACAACTGCTGGCCTTGTCCATGAAGAAAACTCCGGTCATTGTGTCTGAGGACTTAGATGCATTATCACAAATCACGGATGAAGAGCAGATCATAGTAAGCAGAATCAATCATCTGGATGCCCA
>JAFLTD010000064.1 GCA_022510625.1 Lachnospiraceae bacterium | reverse complement strand
GTCATCGATACGGTGGATCGGCATTTTACTCACCAGTGGCTGGACAATGTGGCAGGGGTTCTGGGCGGCAGAAAGCCGGATTATCTGCTCATCCAGCACATGGAGCCGGATCACGCCGGCAATATCGATAACTTTATGAAAATTTACACTGATGCGCAAATCGTGGCTTCCGACAAAGCATTTACCATGATGAACCAGTTCTTCGGCACTGACTACGCCGACCGACGCATTGTGGTTGGCGAGGGCGACACTCTTGCGCTGGGCAGGCATACCCTGACCTTTGTGGCGGCTCCCATGGTTCACTGGCCGGAGGTCATCGTCTCTTATGATGATTGCGATAAAATCCTTTTCTCCGCCGACGGATTCGGTAAATTCGGCGCGCTGGATGTAGAGGAAGAGTGGGACTGTGAAGCGCGCCGTTATTATATCGGCATTGTGGGTAAATACGGAGCCCAGGTCCAGCAGCTGTTGAAAAAGGCTGCAGGGCTGGATATCCAAATCATCTGCCCCACCCACGGGCCCGTTTTGACGGAGAATCTCGGTCATTATTTGAATCTTTATGATATCTGGTCTTCTTATCGGGTGGAATCAGAAGGAGTTTTGATTGCGTATACTTCGGTATACGGTCACACTAGGGAAGCGGTGCAGCTGTTGGCCGACAAGTTGAAGGCGAAAGGCTGCCCTAAAGTCGTGGTGGCTGATCTTGCCCGGGATGACATGGCAGAAGCTGTAGAAGATGCCTTCCGCTATGGTAAGCTGGTGTTGGCTACAACTACCTATAACGCGGATGTATTTCCTTTCATGAGAACATTTATCGATCATCTTACCGAGCGAAACTTCCGGAACCGGACGGTTGCCCTGATGGAGAACGGCTCTTGGGCGCCGCAGGCTGCCAAGACCATGAAAAACATGCTGGAGGGCTGCAAAGATTTGACCTTCGCCAAGCATACGGTTCGCATATTATCTGCTCTGAACGATGAGAGCCGTCGGCAGATTGAGGATCTGTCCGATGAACTGTGCAAGGAATATTTGGCTCAGCAGGGCGACACAGCCAATAAGAGCGATATGACCGCTCTGTTTAAGATTGGCTACGGCTTGTACGTGGTCACTTCCAACGACGGCACCAAGGATAACGGTCTGATCGTGAATACTGTATCGCAGTTGACCGACAATCCGTTCCGAGTGGCGGTAAATATTAATAAGGCCAATTATTCACACCATGTGATCAAACAGACCGGCGTTATGAATGTGAACTGTCTGTCTGTGGAAGCCCCATTCCAGGTGTTCCAGAATTTCGGATTCCAGAGCGGGCGGGCTGTGGATAAATTTGCTGACTGGGATACTCTGCGTTCCGACAACGGACTTGTTTTCCTGCCTCGTTATATCAATGCGTTTTTCTCCCTGAAAGTGGAGCAGTACGTGGATCTGGAAACTCACGGTATGTTCATCTGCAGTATCACTGAGGCACGGGTGATCTCAGATGCAGAAACCATGACCTATACATACTATCAGAAGAATGTGAAACCCAAGCCGGAAACACAGGGCAAGAAAGGTTATGTGTGTAAGGTATGCGGTTATGTCTATGAGGGAGACGAACTTCCGGACGACATCGTCTGCCCGCTGTGCAAACACGGCGCGGTTGATTTTGAGCCGATTGAATAGATATAAGATGTCACGACAGGAACTCTTGATTTATTAATAAAAGGTGTGCCGCTTTATTAAGCAGCACATCTTTTATTGCTTCATTTCTCATAATACTCAAAGATATCTTCCGTCACAATCCGTTCCGACAACTCCCGCATATGCTCCAATCGCTCCTCATAATTCTCTTTGGTGAGCCGTTCTTCGCCTCTAGCCAGCTTGTCGTAGACATAGTAATTGATATCCTTGGAAAAGTGAATCGTATCCATATAGTTGTCGAGGTTTGTAATAATTTCCGCATCGTCTTGATAGAAATAGACTTCCACGTTGTCGTATTGTAAAAGGGTTCCGATTGCCTGTTTCTCATTGTAGATTACGGCATCACGGTCCCCGCTGCGATAGGCGTTGTCCCACCAGAGCATGGAGTAGGGAGAGAAGAAGAACTTGAATGTGGTTTCCGGGTGTGCTTTTACCTGCCCCGTGAGCAGAGCGATATTTCCGGCAAGTTCCGCAGAGTTGACGGTTTCCGGCCGCATTTCTTTGACATAAGGAAGTCGGGTGTATAATCCCATCGCCATATCCCGGTTAAAAGCTTTCCACTGTGCCCAATTATATGAGTCTCCCTCGTCGTAGTCCCCAATAAAAGAGTAAGCGAGCATATACGGCAGCTTCTCCATTAACACATCTTTATTGAGCACATAGGGGTAGTCGTTGAAAATATTTGTATCGTACAGATACATCGGACAGCCTGTGGATTCATAGGTCGGTTCCGTACTTGCCGACAGGGAGGACGGGTCGATATTGTAGAATACATATTTTAAATCGTTGGACGCATAGGCGTTGTCCAAAAGGTAACACAGGTCAGCGGTTGCACCATAGGAGCGGATAGCCTTGATTGTCCTACAGTCAAATCCCTCATCAAACCAACGGTTATTATAGTTTTCACACACGGAAGAACCAACCACCAACGCATCATAATCAAACGTGCGCAGTGTGCCGATGCACTGGTATTCCTTGTCCGTCAGCACTGCTTTGAGACCCGGAAGCGGCTTGTGATACTGATAAAAAGGGTCAAAGATTACCACTACAGCGATGACCGCTGCGAGAAGAAACAGCGTCCGTATAAAAAATGACTTAATGAATTTCACATCTTTTTCCATATATGCAATCCTCTTCGGCTCATACCATAATGACTCGATATGAATCCCTTAAAAATTAAAATACAAAAACGTACTCACCTGTGACAGTGACACAACACACCATACCAGCAGGATGCAGATGCCCCAGCATCTTGCGGAGGTCAGTTCACCTCGCATTGCGCGTTCATAGGCATTCGGCCTGAAAATCAAGTAGAACGCGAGCACAAACAGTATAATCATCAAGACCAAATACATATGGGTCATCAGACCGGGGGCCACCAACTCGAGGACCTGTCGCACCGCATACATCTCCGATATGTTAAGCTGTGCAGCGACGTCGTAAATTTTGCCGGTGTAACCGATAAACAGATTTTTAAACAACTGCAGCGCTGCAGTCATACTTGTGCTTCTGAAGAAAAACAGGGACAGATTAAACAGTGTAAAGGTAAAGATCCAGCCCAGCCATGCGGGAATATGAAAGCAGGACGGTCTTTTCTCATCGCGTCCTTTGATGCCTATGATTCCCAGATTATCCCATACAACCAACAATCCGTGCATAGCGCCCCATGCCACATAAGTCCACGCCGCCCCGTGCCACAGGCCGCTCAGCAGAAAGATAATGAAGGTGTTGATGAGCATGCGCACTCGGCCCTTCCTGCTGCCTCCAAGCGGAATATACACATATGTGACAAAAAAGCGGGAGAGAGTGATATGCCATCTCTGCCAAAATTCCTTGATACTGCATGCGCGATACGGCGCGTTGAAATTGACAGGCAGCTCAATGTTGAACATCCTGCCAAGGCCTATTGCCATATCGGAGTACCCGCTGAAATCAAAATAAAGTTCAAAAGTATATGCCAGAATCACGGCAATCGTAGAGATACAATCCAGAGAGAAAGTCTGCGCGAATCCGTAATTGGCCATCAGCGCAAAGGTATCCGCCAACAGCACCTTTTTGGCAAGTCCCAGCACAAACAGGTAAATTCCCCTTGAAAAGGAAGCTGCGTTAAAACTGCGCCGGGAAGTATCCTCAAACTGTGGAATCATTTCCTTGTACTGGACGATCGGTCCTGCAATCAGCTGCGGAAAAAAGGTAACAAAAGTAACATAATTGATCAGGGAATAATGTTCACATTTGCCGGTGCATCTGTCAATGATAAATGACAGCTGCTGAAAGGTAAAAAAGCTGATACCGAGCGGCAGCAGGATATGTCTTAACGTATAGTCCGTGTGAAAAGCCAAGTTAATATTTTCAATAAAGAAATCATAATACTTAAAGTAGAACAATATTCCGAGATTGATAAGAATGCCCGCAATCAGCCCGACGCGGCGCCATAACCCTGCATGGCCGCTCAAAGCAGTATCGCCCGAGTCGGAAGAATCCGACACTGCCGTAATCGGAGCAGAATTTCCCGCCGGAATCTTTGTCAACAGATAGCTCAGCAGGTAGTTAAATCCTATACTGGACAGAATGATAGCAAGATAATAGACATTAAAATACCCGTAGAACCACAGCGACATGCCGGCAAGGTAGATGTTCGCCGACGTGTACTTTTTATGAATATTCAGTCCGTACCAGCCAAGGAGCGTGATCGGCAAAAAAATAAAAATAAAAATATACGAGTTAAATAACATATAAAAATGGAATCCCTTTCCATATACATATTTTTCTAATAAAGGCAGAAACTAGGTACATATAGTATACAGTATATATCATTTTTTCTATACAGACAAACACGAATGGACATAATTATGAAAAAGAACAAGAACCGAAACGGAGGGACACAGACAAAGATGAAAGCAAATGTGAAAAAAACGGTTACGGCAATTGGGGCTGCAGGGTTAATCTTTCTGACGGCATGCGGCAATGAACTGCCGGAAGATGAATTGGTCAATAATGGGCAGGCGTTTGAAATGCAGAAAATCACGGATGATCTGCAGGCAAGCAATTTCCCTTTTCAGAATCAAGAAGAATTTGTGACACTGACTAAACTCAAAGAGAGCGTCAAAGAGCTGCTAGGGGACAAATACTGGCCGGAAGTAGGGCTGACCAAAGAGGAACTGGAACAAAAAACCGGCATAACGGAAAATATGTATGTAGATTTTTTGGCGGAAAAACAGGTTCTGGATTCCCATATTGATACAATGATCATTATTCATGCCAAGGAGGCACATGTAGGAGACGTGGAGCAGGCACTGGAGCAGTACCGTGCGGACATCATTGAACAGAATCAGAACTATCCGCAAAACCTGTGTAAGGCAGAGGCCTCCAGAATGGAGACGATAGAGGACTATGTCTGTTTCGTACAATTGGGTGCGGACACCACCATTGTGGCGGATAAAGGGGAGGATGAAATCATCGCATACTGCCAGGAAGAAAACGAGCGCGCCCTGTACGTCCTGGAAAAAGAGATATTGGAATGATTGCAAATAACAAAATTAAACTATCTACCTCTGCCAACGCATAATTTCCCGGATTTTCGCCGTGACAATCTCGGCAGCCCGGCGGTGTGTTCCAAGACTCGGATGATAATCTACCACGTATCCGTCTGCATCTGTATGTGTTGGCAGAGGCAGAAAAGAGATGTGTTCATCGCCGGATGTCCGGCGATAACTGATTAGCGTTTCCTCGATAGAATGCGTCAGCTCATGGTTCATAAGACCGTAAGTACACAGGATGTATGCGTTCGGATTGCTCTTTCGGACGCATGTGACAAATTCCTGATAACATTTTCTAAATTCTGCCTCTCTGGCCGCGTTTCCGCGGCAGTAGCTGTTGTCGTTCGTTCCTAGATTCAGAACAATGATCTCCGGTTCAAAGCAGCTGAAATCCCAGTCGGTCATAGTGACTGCCTCACCGTGATAAGTCCCCCTGGAAAAACCTACAAGAGTATAGTATGGCGGCACTAGCTCCGATGTGTTGCGCGTGTCGATGCTCTCATCCACATAACCGGAGTAGACACCGTAACCGCTGTAAGACACCATACTGTAATCGGCATCCAATGCCTGTGCGGTTCGGTAGGCATACGCTTTCGTCACGTCCTCCGTGGCGGTGCTGAATGTATGGGAAAGGTCATTGTCATCGGTACCGTAACCGCAGGTGATGGAATCACCGATAAACTCGATGCGGTGGGATTTGGACGGGGCCGGACGCAGTGATGCGGCATCATCCGCAATCAGATCGCGAATACCGACGATCGACATGGGAGCCTCGGACAGTTTGATGAGCCGGATCGTGCAGGTCCGGGGTGCTTGTTCATCCAAAATGGTATAACAGGGCTGCGGTGACCGGATCATTTCGTCCAGAACACGTTCCTCATTTATATATACGGCAACGCGGGCAGGATCAGCATCAGCTACGGTGTGATCGTCACCTTGCAGACAGATTTCCAGATGCCGGCCCTCAAAGATAAATTCGATACCGCTGCCGGACAGTGCCAGCCAGAGAATTTCGTCCTGATTTAAAGTGCGTCCCAGACGCTTAACGTGTTGCGGGGTTGCTTGGATAGATTTCATAAGTAAACTCCTTATCGCTGTATTCTTGTGTATTTATTTGGTTACTTTTGTTACGTCATCACAATTGTGAAATGACAAACATACTAACATAGGAACCGATATATAGATGGCATAAGCATATCGTAGATTAGCATTTACCGGTGTAGCCAGAAGCAGCGTTCCCCAGACTCCCAGAATCGGTATATAGGACAATACATATCTGCTTCGCTGCTGTAATGCTATAATAAAAGCAATAAAGAATATATATATATTGAATCCTATAATGCAATATCGGTTAAACAAATCTTTGCATTTTTGCAGATAGCCATTAAACAAGGTCACTATCAAATCCGGGGCTTTGCTGTCTCTCCTGATTCCCATCCCATTATTTTCTATATACGTGGCCAACAAGTGAGGGGAATTTTTTTTATAATACCAATAACCACAGGTTTCATTAATAAAACCTTTAACATAAATCCTTTTGTTTGCCCTAAACAAATCCAGATATAGTTTAATAAATTCTCCTTTATTCTCTGTAATATATGACTGATTATCTTTCTCCCTGACCAGATCTTTCACAGCGTCCGAGCATTCGGGAGACCCTCCGTAAGCTTCTGCAATCTGATTCAAATCCACCACATTGCTAAGTAAGTCTTTTTGCTCCTCTGTAATCTTTCCGCCATAATAAAACACTGCTGCTACCTGCTGCGCCGGAACAGACAATGACTCAATCGTATCTGGTTCAGATACCTGAAAATAATGAAAAACAGGTCCTTTATACAAGATCCCCAGCAACAAAACCGTCCCAATTGCCAGTATAGCCCTTTTCTTTTCGCACCAAAATCCCCACATCACGAAAGGTATCATACCCAGAAAGACATATAATCCATTGCTCCTAAAGAAGCATACACCAAAGGAGATAGGAACAAACAGAATCCATCCCAATCGGTTAGTTTGTCCATCTAATATACAATCTTTCATCGCACACAGTAAAATAATAAACAGCACAATAAAAACAGCAAACGGAATATCCTTCCACATGGTAATAGAATACATCTGATTTATCGGAGATGTAATATATAGTAACATCAATATCACCACGCAGGGAATTTTAAGACCTTTTTGCCTCAGATAAGAAATGATACAAGCAAAAGCAAAGGCAAGCATTCCAATTGAAACTATTCCATACAATGCATACGCTTTATTGGCATTATGAAACAGCCATAACCCAAACTCGTAAATTCCCTTGATCATCATTGTATGCAGCCATGGATGGTGATTGCTATAAGGGAAACCGCCTGTAACCTGACACATCTGAATAAAAGAATCATAGGTCATTACACCGGGATAGTACACAAGCAAAAAAACGCAGTCTACTGCTACCGTAATCATAAATGTGAGAAATCCCCATTTCAAATAATCTTTTTTAGGAGCAGGCGCACCAAACAATAGCAATCTTAAGCTTATTTGGTAACAAAACTCCAATACCAACCAAAAGAATAATCCATAACCAATCACCGTCCAACTATATCCCCACCAGCCTCCTGTGTCAAAAATATCCTGATTTCCTGTTGCGCAAAAAATACCAAACAGCAATGCCCCCAATATGATACAAAGATGTGATAGAATAACTGTCATTTTATTTTTGAACTCACTATTTATCATTACCTCTGCTCCTTAATTGCCAACCCGATATTTATCTAAAAAAAAGCCAGTATCTACAATTTCATTATTATAAAAAACCCGGATAGAAATATCAATGTCCTCCTCCAAGTCACTAAGTATATATTCTGCTCCGGTATTGTCGATCAATCTTTGAATCTGCTCATCCATAATAATATTGCTATCTTCGTCAACGGCTATCTGACATGCTAAATCGTTGTCATACAACAGCATCAGGTAACAAGCTAAAGAATTCTGATTCTTTAAGAGAGAAATTTTATAGTCCAGGTAGTTTTGGTAATCATCTTCCCAAAAAGAGTACTCTGTGAAGGATCTTCTGTCCGGTATATCGTAATGTTCCGATATATATTTGCCTATATATTCTGTCACTTTTTTTCCACCGGAAGGATTTAAATGTGATGCCTCATCCAGACAGTCCACCTCATAATCCACCACATCAACATCTGCAAGAAAATTGATGTAATTCACTCCATATTCTTCTGCAATATCATAGATTCTGTTTGCATCCCTTTGATTATCTTTGTCAGCAGGAAAGGGGATAAACGTCAATAATACATCAATATCATTTTCCTGGCAAAGTTCAATGGTTTTTCTCAGATAAGCTATTCCAACAGTATCCTCTTCCATTTTATTATCTTGTGAAACTATAGGAAACTCATTGGGAACCGCAACTCCAATTCTACTTTCAGCACCTTTTTCCACGGAAATCTCCGGTTCGAGATCTTGCAACGTCAGAGAATCCCATCGGTTATGGTATATCACAAAATTCCACAAAAACTCTGATTCCAGTTTTCTATCCCCTATCAGCTCATGAATATCCCTGACCTTATGCCAGGTTAAAGGAAACGCATCCAGTGAAAGATGTGCCTGCTCAATACTATCAGAATACATCCTATCAGATTTAACATTACAACAATCAATTACAACCAATTGGGGAGTCGTATAATCAAGCGCCTGTTTCAACACTATATATGAAGTCGGAATTCTGCTTCCATGTCCTCCAAGATTATAGGAAACAATTCCATAATCGTCCCACAATTCCATGGGATAAACTCCACTTATCATATGACTGCTTCCCAAAAAGAGTATATCAAAATCCTCATTTTGTTCAAAAAAATCCCTATATTTAATACGGCTCTCTTTTCTTTCTACCAGATTACCCAAAAAATTTAGAATAACCACACACAATATTAACACAACCATACTGCTGGCAAGCATTTTGAAATACTCTTTCATATACATTCCTCTAAAACTGAAAATAAATAAATTTCGCTTCCTCATAACCCACACCCCATATGCCGAACAGCAGAATCAAACAGACTGATAGAGATATAATTAGCCATCTGCACCAATATTCCTGCTTTAATATGAGCGTGGAAATCTGTATTTTCTTATATTTGCATATATCGGCAAACATCAGGATGCCAATACACAAAAGCATCACACAGAAATTTTTTTGGCTCAGACCGCACTGGTACAGAGAACCATCGAATAACACCCCTATATTGCTTGCCGTAAATATACTCTTGACAATTCGAAGCGCGCTGTAGGTACTGCCGGCTCTGAAAAAAATCCATGAAAAGTCAATAAGCAGAAAAGTAATAACTATTTTTGCCACTTTATGACTAATACAATTTCTTTTTAAATGAAATATTTTGTTAATCCTTTCACGAAAGGGTTCCAGCAGTTCTCCAATAATCTGATAAATTCCATTTAAACCGCCCCATATAATATAAGACCACTGAGCCCCGTGCCATAGACCGCTTACCAGAAATACCACCATTTTATTCACGTATTTCCTTGCCGTTCCCTTTCGATTTCCTCCCATAGGAATATAGAGATAATCCTTGAACCATGAACTCAATGAAATATGCCACCGTTTCCAGAACTCAGCTACAGAAGCCGACAAATACGGTGCATTGAAATTTTCCATCAGCTTGATTCCCAAAATTTTGGCCGTCCCTATAGCAATCACGGAATAACCCGCAAAATCACAGTAAATCTGAACCGCAAACAATAAGGTTGCTACTATCAGATAAAAACCACTGTAGGTCACGTAATTTCCATATACCGTATCTACAAATATGGCAATTCTGTCCGCTAATACTACTTTCAGGAAATATCCCCATATCATCAGGAGAACACCCTCTCTGGCAGTATCCCAGTTGAGGGGTTTGGGATTTCTCAGTTGTCCCAACAGATTTTTGGAACGTTCAATCGGTCCTGCCACCAGTTGTGGAAAAAAAGAAACAAACAAAGCATACCTGGCCAAATTTTTTTCAGCCGGCACTTCATTTCGATAAACGTCCATAGTATAACTTAGCGCCTGAAAAGTATAAAAAGAGATACCAACAGGGAGCAGGAGATAGTCCAGACCGGAAAACTGCAGCGTTAAACCTATGCTCCCTAAAAGTACAGAGATGTTGCTTATAACAAATTGGAAATATTTAAAAAAGAACAAAACTGCAAGATTCAAGCAAAAGCTTGTTACGACGCAAATCTTTCTATATTTGAAATTTCTCTTGTCCAAAAACAATCCGCTCAGCCATGTGACAAATGTAGAAAACATCAGAAGAAGAGCGTAAGACGCGTTCCAGCACATGTAAAAATAGTAGCTTGCAATTAACAGCCACAGATAACGAAATCTCTGAGGGATGATATAGTACAAAAGGACAACTATCGGAAAAAAAATCAAAAAATGAAGGGAATTGAAAATCATAAACTCCGTCCCGCTTTCTCGTCATAAAACTCTGAATATATTCAGTATATATAAAATAATTTTCTTTGGCAACATACGCATCAGCTTTTCTTCTGCGATCAATATTGCACACAATAATATTGCCAACGGAGCATATGAAATTATAGTGAAGTATCCGAAGATTGCATTAATCTTCCGGGGAGATATAAAATATGGCACACAGATTTTCACAGAAGAAATTCCTGTAAAAGTGATTCCAGTTCGTCCATTTCAGATCCGGAGAAAGAGGGGACCCCATCCATATCGGCGGTTTCTTTTATTTTGTGTTCTTCCGGGACATTCTTTTGATCCGGTTGAATCAATTGCATGTCCAGCGCGGTCTGTTCCAGGCGGTTTGAGAGATGGTTTTCCAGATAATCGACCAGGTTAATGCGGAGAATATTAATCTTACCGGGAATGTCCACGATGGAAGCAACCGCAAAATAACAGTAAAGCCCCAGAAAGCTGATTACATAATAAGGCGCAATACTGAAGAAACTTTCATCATGTATAATACCGAGACAGGCGCCGATGCCGGCAGCCAGAACAGAGAGCAGCATAAGCTGTCCCGACAGATGTTTGAGTGTTGACAGCGGTATACCGCGGAACTCCATACGGCTCATATACTTGTCCACAAATACGGAGACGTTTGACACCTTTTCATTCAACTTGCAGCAACTGGAAAATTTGAGCTTTAGCTGTTGCAGGGATTTGTTGGTAGTTGTGGACATATGCTCTGTTTCCCAGATTAGGCGATGGTATATCACTCCCATAACGATCTGGCATATGATACTACAAGACAGTAATGTCAGAATTGCGGCTATATAATATTTATGTTGAAATAATAATGCAGACATTGTTCGTCATATCCTCCCAATACGATAAAAATAGTTCGCATACCTATATTATATTTGAAAAATGATGAAAAAAAAGCTGTAAAGTATCGTCAAATTAGGCCGTTATACGCTAAAAATGCGACACTGGAAACGGGTGGGAAAGTATGATATACTAAACGGAGGCTCAGTAGCCTGCGTTGCATGCCTTATATGATCAGGAGGTTTTTATCATGAGTAAGAAGATCGTACTAACCGGCGGCGGCACAGCCGGACATGTGACCCCGAATATGGCACTGATTCCCAAATTGCGGGATTTACAGTATGAAATAACCTATATGGGTTCCTATGACGGTATCGAGAAACGATTGATGGAAGACTTTGATATTCCGTATTTCGGTATTGCCACCGGTAAATTCAGAAGATATTTTGATCCCAAGAATTTCTCCGATCCTTTCCGTGTACTTAAGGGTGTGCGTGAGGCAAGAAAGTATCTTAAAGAAATCAAGCCGGACGTGGTATTTTCCAAGGGCGGATTTGTCAGCGTGCCGGTGGTGCGCGCCGCCAGTTCTTTGGGTATCCCGTGCATCATACACGAGTCGGATATGACGCCGGGGCTTGCCAATAAACTCTGTATTCCGGTAGCGGAGAAAGTCTGTTGCAATTTCCCCGAAACGATTAATGTGCTGCCGGCAAATAAGGCGGTGTTGACCGGGTCTCCTATCAGAAAAGAACTTACCACCGGCAGAAAAGAAGCGGGATATAAACTGTGTGGGTTTGATGCTTCCAAGCCGGTTATTATGGTCGTAGGCGGCAGCCTCGGTTCGGCGGCAATCAATCAGGCGGTCAGGGATGTCCTTCCGGAATTGCTGAAAGACTTCCAAGTAGTGCATCTGTGCGGTAAGGAGAAAATAGATAATCTGCTTCTCACGACGCCCGGATATAAACAGTTCGAGTATATCAAGTCGGAGATGAAGGATGTTTTCGCGATGGCGGATATCGTCATTTCCAGGGCTGGGGCGAACGCAATCAGTGAGCTGTTGGCATTGAGAAAACCGAATATTCTGATTCCGCTTCCATCGGGCAGCAGCAGAGGAGACCAGATTTTGAATGCGCAGTCCTTTGAATCTCAGGGATTCAGTATTGTGATCGATGAGGACGATTTGACCAACAAGCTGCTGTTGGAGAAGATTCAGGAGCTGTATTTCAACAGATTTACCTATATTGATGCGATGAGCAAGAGTAATCAGCGGGATGCCATCGGAACGATTATCGGGCTGATTGAGGATGCGGTAAATAATAACGGTTCGTCGGAAAGTTGAGTCGTGATTAAGGATCGGTCACGAGGACCGATGCGCAGTATAAAATATCTTGAAAAACCATGTGTGCGATGCTACACTTATCAGTGCAGCAGTCAACAATCCCGCCATGCGGGAATCAATCAAAGGCACGGGACGGTGTCTGATAGAAAAGGAGAAAAACGATGAGCAAAGTTACATTTGATTATTCTAAGGCGGCTTCTTTTATTGGGGACAATGAAGTAGAATCCATGAAAAAGCTCGCACTGGATGCAAAGGAAGTTCTTGTGAGCAAGACAGGAGCGGGAAACGATTTCTTGGGTTGGATCGACTTGCCGGTTGATTATGATAAGGAAGAGTTCGCCAGAATCAAGCAGGCAGCGGACAAGATTCAGAATGATTCCGAGGTGCTTATAGTAATCGGTATCGGCGGTTCCTATCTGGGCGCCAGAGCGGCGATTGAATTCTTGCGTCACAGCTTCTACAATGTAGTGGATAAATCTATCAGAAAGACACCTGAAATATACTTCGTGGGTAATTCCATCAGTTCCACTTACATCAAACACCTGATTGATGTGATCGGTGACAGGGACTTCTCTATCAATATGATTTCAAAGTCCGGTACGACCACGGAGCCTGCTATCGCATTCCGTGTATTTAAGGAGATGGCGGAGAAGAAGTACGGCAAAGAAGGTGCGGCGAAGAGAATCTACGCAACCACCGATAAGGCGAGAGGTTCCTTAAAGAATCTTGCAAATGAGGAAGGCTATGAGAGTTTCGTTGTTCCGGATGATGTAGGCGGACGTTTCTCCGTACTGACAGCGGTGGGTCTGCTTCCCATTGCAGTATCCGGCGCGGATATTGATAAATTGATGGAGGGCGCGGCAGAAGGCAGAAAGATGGCGCTTGAAGCACCTTTCGAGGAGAATGATGCGCTCAAGTATGCGGCGCTCCGTAACATCTTATTAAGAAAAGGCAAGGCGATTGAGATTCTTGCCAATTACGAGCCCGGCGTTCATTATGTGTCCGAGTGGTGGAAGCAGCTCTACGGTGAATCCGAGGGTAAGGACCAGAAAGGTATCTTCCCGGCAAGCGTTGATCTTACTACAGACTTGCATTCCATGGGACAGTTCATTCAGGATGGCTCCAGAAATCTGTTTGAGACGGTCATCAACATTGAGACAAGCAGAGAGGAAATCATCATCGGCGAGGAGCCGGTAGATTTGGACGGTCTGAACTATCTGGCGGGCAAGAACGTGGACTTCGTCAACAAGAGTGCCATGAACGGAACGATTCTTGCACATACGGACGGACAGGTTCCAAACCTCATGGTGAACATTCCCGAAGTGAATGAATTTTATCTTGGCCAGTTGTTCTACTTCTTCGAGTTTGCCTGCGGCGTCAGCGGATACCTCTTAGGTGTGAATCCGTTCAACCAGCCGGGAGTGGAGAGCTACAAGAAGAACATGTTCGCGCTTCTCGGCAAGCCGGGTTATGAGGCACAGAGAGAGGAACTGTTGAAGAGACTGTAAAGAAATATAGTCGGACATACATAACTGTATAAGTGATATTATTGAAGGAGCTGTCACCTCAGAGTCACAGCTCCTTATCATGTAGTGGGCTTTAGTTAATCAGCTTACTTGTCGGGATATATTCTGCTCGGCAAGATGGTAGTCTTCCACAGACACGCCCAGCAGGTCGCAGGCTTTCGATAAGCCAACATTAAGATTCTTCATGATAGAAGCTACGTTTTCGAGTAAACCTGCAGATTTACCAGCGGATTTTCCCTCATCGTATCCATCCTCATAACCCTCTGAAAAATAGTATTTTTTTGCTTTTTCTTCATCGTACTCATAAATTGACATTGCAATCACCTCCGCTTTCTGTTCTGTTAAGAACTCTTTTAAGATATTTTTGTCTATGCAAGTATCGATAGCTGTCCGCACGGCATTTTCTAAGGACATTGCCTTTAAATTCTCCCTGATATGTGCAATGAATGCAGCATATTCGGCAAGCGGCTTACACTTTTCCATTAATATTTTGTTCTTGCCATAATTGATATTGATAGTCCGAACAGTCAACTCGATACAGCCTTGCTGTTTTCCTTCATATGCATCTGACAGCTTTTGTGAAAATTCTTCTTCCTGCCGCTCTGTGCCGTTATAGAATACAATAAAATGCGGGGCGGGAATTTTCACCAGCTTGCGGCCGCTCAGCTCAGCATCTCCGATGTATTTCTTATAGAGATCTGCAAAATAGAGCAATCCACGCAGAGGCATATTGGGGCAATACGAAGACTGGTGTTCGTATAGATTCATATCTAAATTAATCAGAAATGAAATATCATTTCGCATTTTCATAAAAATAGCGTTTTCAAGAGTGTTAATAATTAAGGCATTTTCATCCTCATATTTTGTATCATTTAATGCGTTATAAAGTTCCAGTAGCCGCTTTCGATCTTGAAACAGCAGTCGGAAAACTCTATCTTTGTAAGTGCGATAGACGGGCTGAGTCTCTGCAACGACGGTTGCTGAGGTATTGGGTCGCCTGTATCTGTGTGCAAGCATATAATATGCGGTAAGTCTCATATGTTGCTGAACAACAGAGTCCTTATTCGAAGAAAAATCTAAATAATCCATGACACTATCTCCTTTCTGTAATTTATAACAATATGGTTAAAGCTAATGAATAATCTGATAATTAGGCAAATAAACGATAAAACGATAATGCGAACGAAAGTGTATGTTATATAAACATAATAACGTACGACTAGGACGGAGTCAATATACTTTTTGTAAAAAATATACGCAAATTATAGACGAAATTACGTTTGCCAAAAATGTAAGACATTATTGGGATTTTGTCACAGATCTTCTCTGTCGGATGCAGAATAAGGCGGATGTGGATTATGCGCATTTTGTCAGCGCAAATTCGGACTGAATAGTAATTTGTTAACGCAAATATTGACGGAACAATGGCTTGTCAGGTGAAAATGTCATGATAAAAAAATATAAAATAAATTCTTGACACCCGAGTTAGTTTGTGCTAACCTAATAGCGCAGTGAGTTAGTAGATACTAACCCAAATGTCAAAACGGCATAAAATATATCAACACAATACATAAATTGTGGAAACTAACAAGAAGGAGATGAAGGGAATGCCCTTAACATTTGCAAAAGAAGGAGAACCTGCCTCTATCAAAAAGGTAGGCGGCAAAGAGGATGTCAGACAGTTTCTGGAGAACCTTGGGTTTGTTACGGGAGCTGATGTGACTGTTATCTCTACGGTCGGAGGCAATCTGATCGTGAACATCAAAGATTCCAGAGTAGCGATCGGCAAGGATATGGCGAGCCGTATTATTGTGTGAGTTTTCTTTTTATGTCGCTGAGTAAGTTATAACTAACCGAAATAGTATTTTGGAGTGGAGGAGGAGATAGTTTATGAAAACATTGAGGGAAGTGTCCTGCGGCGAGACCGTGACAGTGAAGAAGCTGTCGGGAGAAGGGCCGGTCAAGAGACGTATTATGGACATGGGAATTACAAAGGGAGTTGCCGTATATGTGCGCAAAGTAGCGCCGCTTGGGGACCCTGTGGAAGTCACCGTGCGCGGATATGAGTTGTCGCTGCGCAAAGCGGACGCAGAGATGATAGAAGTTGAGTAAGGTTTTATGAGAAGAGAAGCGTGTAGCAAAATCTGAAAATTTGCTTGGGGTCTCAGTGAAAGATGCTTTGGAATGGAGGAGGAGAATATGTCAATTAGAATTGCACTCGCAGGAAACCCGAACTGCGGTAAGACAACACTGTTTAACGCCCTGACAGGGTCCAATCAGTTTGTGGGCAACTGGCCCGGCGTTACGGTTGAGAAGAAAGAGGGTAAATTGAAAGGGAATAAAGATGTGATTATCATGGATTTGCCGGGCATCTACTCTTTATCTCCTTACACATTGGAAGAAGTGGTGGCAAGAAATTATCTGATCGGTGAGAGACCGGACGTGATCATTAACATTGTGGACGGTACAAATATCGAGAGGAACTTATACCTGTCAACACAGTTACTGGAGCTCGACATTCCGGTCGTGATGGCAGTCAACATGATTGATCTTGTCAATAAGAACGGTGATAAGATTTCTTTGGAGAAATTAAGCAAGAGCCTTGGATGTGAAGTTGTGGAGATTTCTGCGCTGAAGGGCACAGGTATTCAGGAGGCGGCCGATAAGGCAGTGGCGCTTGCGGGTAAGAGCGCGCAGACAGTTGTGCATAAATTTGACGCTGGAGTGGAGGATGCCATTGCAGCGGTATCCGCAAAATTGAAAGGCGTGGCGGAAAGTCAGAAGAGATTTTTCTCCATTAAATTACTCGAGAGGGATTCCAAGATTGTGGAACAGATGAGTATCGTGCCGGATGTAAGTGCGGAGATTAAAAATCTGGAAGAGATTTTTGATGACGACACGGAGAGTATTATCACCAATGAGAGATATGTATATATCACTTCCATTATCAAGGACTGTGTCGTTAAAAATAGAAAGAACGCACTGACAACGTCCGACAAGATTGACCGAATCGTGACAAACAGATGGCTGGCACTCCCGATTTTTGCGGTAGTAATGTTTGTTGTATATTATATCTCCGTAACGACAATCGGTACGATTGTGACGGATTGGACCAATGATGTACTGTTTGGTGATATTATCCCACCTGCAATCGAGAGTCTCCTCGTGAGCATCAACTGTGCAGATTGGCTGCAGGGACTGATATTGGACGGTATCATAGCCGGTGTGGGCGCGGTGCTCGGGTTCGTACCGCAGATGCTTGTACTGTTTATCTTCCTGGCTTTCTTAGAGTCCTGCGGTTACATGGCGAGAGTTGCCTTTATCATGGATCGTATTTTCCGCAAGTTCGGATTGTCAGGCAAGTCCTTTATTCCGATTCTGATCGGCACCGGCTGCGGCGTGCCCGGCATCATGGCATCCCGCACGATTGAAAATGACAGAGACCGCAAGATGACAATCATGACGACCACATTTATTCCATGTGGCGCCAAGCTCCCGATCATCGCGTTGATTGCGGGTGCATTCTTCGATAATTCCGGTGCGATTGCATGGAGTGCTTTTCTGATTGGTATTGCGGCGATTATCTGTTCCGGTATCATCTTGAAGAAAACGAAGATGTTTGCAGGTGATCCGGCTCCCTTCGTCATGGAGCTTCCAGCTTATCATATGCCCACTGTCGGAGCGGTTTTAAGGAGTATGTGGGAGCGCGGATGGTCATTCATCAAAAAGGCCGGTACAATCATCCTTTTATCCACAATCGTGCTGTGGTTCTTAATGAGTTTCGGATGGGCGGACGGCGGCTTTGGTATGTTGGAAGCGGAGCAGCTTGACGCCAGTATCTTAGCCAAGATCGGAAGTGCGATTGCATGGATCTTCGGACCGCTTGGATGGACGCAGGCGGGAGAAGGCTGGAAGATGGCTGTGGCAGCAGTTACCGGATTGATTGCAAAAGAAAATGTTGTGGCAACCTTCGGTATGCTGTTCGGATTTGCGGAAGTGGCGGAGGACGGCGCAGAAGTATGGGGCAGTCTGGCCGCGGTCATGACCCCTCTCGCAGCATTCGGATTCCTCACATTTAATCTTCTGTGCGCACCATGTTTTGCAGCAATGGGTGCGATCAAGAGAGAGATGAACAATGCCAGGTGGTTCTGGTTTGCCATCGGATATCAGTGTATACTTGCCTATATCGTTGCGCTGTGCATCTACCAGCTTGGATCATTCTTCACAGGCGGCGGATTCGGTATCGGAACGGCTGTGGCACTTCTGCTGGTAATCGGTTTCCTGTACCTGTTGTTCAGACCGTACAGAGAAGCAGATTCTCTGCGGATGGACGCAGCCAAGCTTGCGAAAGTATCGAAATAACGGCATAAGTGCAGCAGACGAATAAGTATAGAATACACGAACTTGCAAGTTATTGATTAAAATTATAATATAGCAGTATAGTAATTATAAAAGGAGCTGGTACTATGGGAACAGCGGTTGTATTGTTAATTGTAGCGGGCGCAGCGGCGCTTGCGATACGCAGTATCGTCAAAGATAAAAAGGCAGGAAAATCTGTTCAGTGTGGTGACTGTACACATTGCAGCAGATGCCATTGATTCAGGGGCGCAGGTCTGAGTACGGACTTGCGCTTTTGCGGTCTCTTGTGCAGCAATGCACTCTGCACCGTACTTTTCCTTAAAGCGGTCCGTGGTTTCATATACTGCATATATTTTTATATAAAATATGCAGTAATCTCAATTATCTGCTTGATTTTCTGCATATAATACAGCATAATAATATGCAGAAACGGAGGTTTAAGATGAGGAGATTTGATTACTCTTTTTTGAATAATGGGATGCTCCCGGCAAAGTTTATTAACCTGACATCGGGTATCGCTTCCTTAAAGACAATGGCCGGTGTGCGCAAAGAGAAGTATGTGAAAATCTTCACCGAACTTGAAGCGGTTGCAAAAGTACAATCCATTAAAAGCTCCAATGCCATTGAGGGGATTGTTACCAGCGATGAGCGTA
>JAFLTD010000063.1 GCA_022510625.1 Lachnospiraceae bacterium | reverse complement strand
TTCCTACAGAGCTTCCGGGTGTGGATACAAATATTCTTGATCCTCGCAATACATATGCTGACGCTTCCGAGTGGGAGACAAAAGCTAAGGATCTGGCACAGAGATTCGTTAAGAACTTCGCTAAATATACGGGCAACGACGCCGGCAAGGCTTTAGTCGCTGCAGGTCCTCAGGTCTAAAAAAATGACGAGCAAGCTCGTCAGTGAGACAGTCAAAAAGGGGTGTGGAAAGTTCCACACCCCTTTTTTTACTTCAAAAGCCCTACCGCTTTGGAGGTTCCTATCCTGTCACAGCCCTCCTGCACGAAGGCTTCCAAATCTTCAACTGTAGAAATACCGCCCGCAGCTTTAATCTTAACATCCTCACCGATATGTTTTTTGAATAGTCGAATATCTTCCAGAGTGGCTCCACCGCTTCCGAATCCCGTAGATGTCTTAATATAATCCGCTCCTGCATCCGTCACTGCCTTGCACATGGCAATCTTCTCTTCTTCTGTCAGATAACATGTCTCGATGATGACTTTCAGGACACGTCCGCCGCAGATTTCTTTTAAAGTACAGATTTCCCGCTCCACTTCATCATACATGCCGTTCTTGACATGGCTGATATTGATCACCATATCAATCTCCTGTGCCCCGTCCGCAATCGCCTGCCTTGTCTCCGCCGCTTTCGCCTCTGTCACAGAATAGCCCAAAGGAAATCCAACCACCGTACATATGTTAATCATATCCCCATATGCATCATGAATTCTTTTGATGTAAGTCGGCGGCACACAGACGGATGCCGTCTCGTTAGCGATTGCCTCATCACACAACTTCACGATATCTTCCCACGTCGCGTAAGCCTGCAATTGCGTGTGATCAACACGCTGCAAAATTGTCTTCTTGTCCATATGTATCAAATACTCCTTCCTTCTGCCCGTCTATGTATTATTGTAATACCATCCCGCTTAAAATACCAGCAAAAAGCCTTAAATTTGCATAAAATGCAGTAATCATGAATATATGAACAAGATTTGAATAATGTTAAAACTTTCTTAAATCGCGGTTTTTTCTTGTCTCACACTTTTTTTTCATGCTATTATAGTTATATTGCGAAATAATTATGTTATGAAGGGAGGCACTTATCATGGATCAGAATACCTTTTCTGAAATTACACCCGAGATTGTACGGCTTGCTTCTCTCAGCGAGCAGGCCGGTATTATAGATACAGAATTATTCACAAAGTATGACGTAAAGCGCGGACTGCGCGATTTGAACGGTAAGGGCGTACTGGCAGGCCTTACCAATATATCCGATGTGCGTGCAAACAAGATTGTGGACGGCGTGCAGGTTCCCACCCACGGAAAACTCTTTTACAGAGGTTATAATGTTAAGGATCTTGTAGAAGGATTCTCTAACGAGGATCGTTTCGGTTTTGAGGAAGTGACCTATCTTCTTCTGTTTGATAAGCTGCCGGACCGGAAAGAACTGGAAGAGTTTTCCCATCTGTTATCCGGCTACCGCTCTCTTCCTACCAGCTTTGTGCGCGATATTATCATGAAAGCGCCCAGCAATGATATGATGAATACACTTGCAAGAAGCGTATTGACACTCTATTCCTATGACGACCGGGCGGACGACACTTCCCTGCCTAATGTACTGCGTCAGTGTCTGCAGCTGATTGCTTTATTCCCCATGCTTACTATCTATGGGTATCAGGCTTACAGCCACTATCATAATGGAGAGAGTCTGTTCATACATCAGCCTCGCCCTGAATTATCCAATGCCGAGAATATTCTGCACATTCTGCGCCCGGACAGCAAGTACACTCCTTTGGAAGCAAAGATTTTGGATATCGCTTTGATCTTACATATGGAGCACGGCGGTGGTAACAACTCCAGCTTTACCACACATGTTGTCACCTCTTCATTGACAGATACTTATTCTGTTATTGCGGCCGCAATCGGCTCCCTGAAGGGTCCCCGCCACGGCGGTGCCAACATCAAGGTCGTTCAGATGTTTGAGGAGATGAAAAGAGAGATTGCTGACTGGAGCAACGAAGGACAAGTTGCCGATTATCTTGCCAAACTACTGCACAAGGAAGCATTCGACCATGCAGGTCTTATCTACGGTGTCGGACACGCTGTTTATTCCAAGTCCGATCCCCGTGCAGTCATCTTTAAATCCTTTGTAGAGAAACTCTCCGAGGAGAAGGGACTGCATGACGAGTTTGCGCTTTACTCTCTGGTAGAACGTCTTGCTCCGGAGTTAATTTCCAGAGAACGTCCCATTTACAAGGGCGTAAATATAAACGTAGACTTTTATTCAGGTTTTGTATACAACATGTTGAATCTGCCGTTGGAATTATATACACCGATATTTGCCATCGCAAGAATTGTCGGTTGGAGCGCTCACCGCATGGAGGAGCTTGCCAACAACGGTAAGATCATCAGACCTGCTTACAAGACAATCTGTACAGAAAGAGAATATATTAATATCAATAAAAGAGATGCATGACGAGCAGAACTATGTATCCTGCTCTCTGCATCTTGCTATCGCTTCACCGGTAAGATCCTTGATTACCTCGCTGGCAATAATCAGTCCCGCCACGGAAGGCACGAAAGCATTGGAACCCGGTATATCCCTTCGTTCCGTACACTTATGCTTGGCGTCCGGCGGGCAGATACAGTTGCTTCTGCAGCTGATTGCCATGTCCTCAATAGGCCTTACCGGCTTTTCTTTTGAATACACTACTTTAAGTTTCCTGACATTTCGTTTCTTCAACTCGCGGCGCATTACCTTAGCCAAAGGACACACTGACGTTTTGTAAATATCCGCCACTTCAAATTCTGCAGGATTTAATTTGTTGCCCGCACCCATACTGCTGATAATGGGTACCCCTGCCTCCTGCGACTGCATCACAAGCTCTATCTTGGCGGTAACAGTATCCACTGCATCCACCACATAAGAATATGTTGTAAAATCAAACTCATCCCTTGTTTCCGGAAGGTAAAAACATTTATGCACATTGACAACGGCATCGGGGTTAATGTCCAGTATACGCTCTTTCATCACATCAACCTTGTACTGCCCTATAGTCTTCCTGGTAGCGATAATCTGCCTGTTCAGATTGGTGAGACATACCTTGTCATCATCTATCAGGTCAATCTGCCCAACACCGCTTCTCACCAGCGCCTCCACGGCATAACCTCCCACACCGCCCACGCCGAATACTGCCACCCGGCTATTCTCCAGAATGTCCATTGCTTCCTTACCAAGAAGCAACTCTGTCCTTGAAAACTGATTTAACATTTTTCCCTCGCTTGATGAGTGTTCTCACCTGTTATTTTTCTGATTGCTTTTCTTTATCATATATCGCTTCTGCGCACCCATATATGCAGTTGTATATATGATGAGTGCGAGGAGAACACCTACAATTCCGATCCATGTAAGTATGACGGACCGGATATAATAATCATTGGCAAGATGTATGATCGACGATGCTGTAATCAATACACCTGCCAGAAGAATCCTCTTATATACATACTCGATAAATCCTATTTTATCCCGTATATCTTTCTCACTTACATCTTTGCTCAGCATGACATTTGCCGCGATACGTCCACGCTTCTTCGCCATGATTGCAGTCCATATCAAATAAAAGCCGCTCGCAAGGAACAACACATCTATCGCGCCGCCCATTCCCATTTGTCTATTCCTCCGCTTTCCAGATTGCTTCAATGCTGCTTAGAAGCACATGAGGCTCAAAAGGTTTCCTGATAAAATCTACTGCTCCCAGAGCAATCCCCCGCTCTTCACTGTTCTCATCGGTATCAGCGGTCAGGAGAATTACCGGGATGTCTGCCGTTTCGGGATTCTCTTTCATATGCTTCAGTACCTCGTACCCATCCATCTCCTGCATATGAATATCCAACAGTACCAGATCCGGAACAATGGCTCCCAAGCAGTCAAGTGCGTCTCTTCCTGATTTGACCATAGTCAACTGATATTGATTTTTAAGAATCAAGCCTTCACATTTAAGATTGGTAGATACATCATCAACTAATAATATATGTTTCATGACTGTGAGTCTAGACCCAGAAAACGCTTTACAGCCGCTTTCATTTCTGTCTTATCACACACGTTGTCATGTACAATCGGCGCCATTCTGATTTCCTCGATTGCATTCGGTACAGCCACTTTTCCGATTCCGGAAAGTTCGTCCACCAATTCAAAATCAGACATGGCATCGTATTTGGCATCGATTGCATTCATTACATTTCTGGTAAATTTAAAAGGACTTGCGGTGGAAGCAATTACAGTCACGGTCTCATCCTTAGTATCAGCAACATATTTCTGATATACCGCACTCGCAACAGCAGTATGTGTATCAAGCACATAGCCCGCATTCTCATACATATCCTTGATCCGCTTAGCAGTCTCCTGCTCATCGGCATAGTTGCCGTAGAAATCTGCGAGCTGTGTCCGCATCTGTTCCGTGATTTCGTAACTTCCGGTCCGTGATAATGCCGCCATCAACTCCGCATTTTTCTTTGCATCATTGCCTGCAATCCGATATATCAGACGTTCCAGATTGCTTGAAATCAAAATATCCATAGACGGCGAACTGGTCAGTTTAAACTCCCTGTTACGATCATACCTGCCGGTTACAAAGAAATCATACAAAACTTTATTTTCGTTGGATGCACAAATCAATTTACCGATCGGCACCCCCATGTTCTTAGCATAAAAAGCAGCCAGAATATTGCCGAAATTACCGGTAGGCACTACTACATTAATCATCTCCCCGTCTTTGACTTTGCCCCTCTCCAACAATTTGACATAGGCATATACATAATATACAACCTGCGGCACAAGTCGTCCGATATTGATGGAGTTTGCGGAGGAAAACTGTAGCCCGGCTTCCGCCATCTCCCCAGCCAGTTCAGGGTCATTGAAAAGCGATTTTACGCCATTCTGCGCGTCATCAAAGTTTCCGTGAATACCTACCACAAAAGTATTGTCACCTTTCTGGGTCACCATCTGCTTCTCCTGAATGGGACTCACGCCGTTCTTGGGATAGAATACGATAATCTTCGTCCCCTCAACGCCTGCAAATCCGGCAAGCGCTGCTTTGCCGGTGTCTCCCGAAGTGGCTGTCAGTATAACAATCTCATTTTCCGCATGATTTTTCTTCGCAGATGTGATCATCAGATGTGGTAAGATTGACAGGGCCATATCTTTAAAGGCTATGGTGGAACCGTGGAACAACTCCAGGTAATATGTACCTTCCGCCTCTGTAATAGGCGCAATCTCTTTCGTATCAAATTTGGAATCATATGCACGGCTGATGCAGTTCTTCAACTCATCCTCCGTAAAATCCGTGAGATAAAGCCGCATTACCTCGTATGCGATTTCCTGATAGGACATGCCTGTCAACTCACGCATAGACAGCTCAAGTGCCGGAATGTGATCCGGTACAAACAATCCACCGTCGTCTGACAATCCTTTCAGTATAGCCTGAGAAGCCGTAACCTTTTTCCCACTATCCCTCGTACTACTGTATAGTATTTCCATGTTATCTGTCCATACCTTTCATTATCACTTATATTCTCCACTCATTGTAGCATAAATAATATATGCCCGCAATCATCCTACAAGCCGGCGATAAAGTCCTCTACTGACTCTCTATCCGTATTCACTCCTCCGGTTCGTCCGGTTCTTCCGCCTCTGCGTCGGTACCTTTATTCGCGTTTTTATTCATGAATGCCTCAGCTTCTTCTACCGTCATAATAAACGTATCATCAGATGGTCGCGGCAACATGTCACTGATTTCATATTCCGAATCCGTACTACCTTCCATGGGTGTTTTCTTGATTCCATATGTTTCCGACTCAGATGTCGGCACATCGGCTTCGTCTAATTCTTCCGACTCAGATGCCTGTGATTCACCGGCTTCTAATATTTCCGCTTCAGATGCCTGCGATTCGGTTGTTTCGGCTGTTTTCGCATCATCACAAGCAGACAGCGACACCATTGCCAAACTCACTAATCCTATACATATCTGTCTCTTTTTCATAACAAAATCTCACTCCTTTATCAATCAACTATCAACCGAATTTATCTCTTTTGTTATCATACCGTGTTTTAGCTTTATCTGCAATCCCAAATCATCAAAATGCCCTTTCCTTAAAATGCCATGAAAAGCAAAAAGCAGACAGCACCCTTCGGGCATTGCCTGCAAATAGAAATGTCGTCAAAATGTATGTTTTACTGAAAGAACTCATGGTTGCCGTAAGCAAACAGCTTGGTCAATTTTCGGTCAAACCAAAGCATGTTCTCGGAATCCGCCTTTTCTCTTGCACAAAAATACAGCGCACCCTGAGAGATATCTTCCCCGTACAGTGCCCGCTCTACCGCTTCTCTGGTATCCACACTCACCTTGACACTCTGATATCTGCCGTCCACGGTAGGCGAGAACTGTGCGATTCCCTGTTCTCTCTGCATTACTACTTCCACAACCGTATTCGGAAAGTCTTCACTGTTGACTCTGTTCAACACCACATTTGCAACCAGCAGTTTCCCATCCTGATCCTCTCCGCCGGCTTCCGCCTCCACGATACGCAAAAGGGCATCCTGATCCTTGTCCGACAATTGATACTTCTTGGTCTGTTCAAGTATTTCATAGTCTACAATTCTCTGTCCTGATGACACACTGGAAATCATCTCTATAAAGCTATGCTTGTCTTCCGTCATCTCATCATCCAGGTACTCTATTCGAAATGCGGTATCAGCCGCAATCCGATTGATTTTGAGTTCTCTTGCACACACACATGACGCCAGAATCGTCATACTCGCAAGTGCGAACCCCATTATATATTTCTTGTACATCTTTCCTCCATTCCAACACAAAATACTGACCAAAAATTTTTTCATGTTTATATTCTATACAGAATAAAGGAAAAATATTTCTGAATTTGTTTTTTTTCTCAAAAATGGTACAATCATATAAAAGGAGGAAATGTCATGAAAAAGCAGTTACCGGGCGTATATACGGCAGTTCGCAAAGATCATACCATATATTACCGCGCATCATTAACTTATCGCGGTAAACATATCAGCCTAGGTAGTTACGACCTCGCCGAAGAAGCTCATCAGGCATATCTTATTGCAAGATCACTGCTTTCTGAAAATTCCGTTTTTATCAATCATTACAGCTCGGACTCACTCCTCGCTTTTGAAAAATGGGTTAATCTGATAAATTTTCGGGACAACGGTATCTATTTTTCCTCACCGATCTACATTCGTCCCAAATTCTTTTATTACTATTTTACACCGTCGGATTTTTTCATTTTTGATATGGAAGATCTGTTCTATTATTCCTCCCGTAAAATTACCCGCCGGGGCGGACACTATTTCGTGGCAGATTACGGAATGCAGGTAAATATTATGAGCCGCTACGGTATCAAGAATTACGCCGTGGAAGGTAGAGATTATCGTTTTATTAACGGGAATCATCAGGATATGCGCTATGAGAATATTGAGATTATCAACCGATACAACGGCGTGAATGCAGTTAACGACGGCGGCAAGACCCGCTATCAGGTTAAAATACATGTCAAAGGCAACATCAATGTCGGCACATATGACTCCGAAACAGAAGCCGCAATCGCTTACAATAAGGCCATTGATCTGCTCAAAAAAGCCGGTGTGGACAAAGCTTACACTCCCAACTATATGGAGGGAATGTCGCCTGCCGCTTACGCCGACTTATACGCCTCTGTCAAAGTTTCTTCCGGGGTCAGGCACTACCGCTGTGAGTAGCCTATAAAGCAAATACTGAGGTTTGCGTCCCCCTTTATGCCGTTTAACACTCCTTTGGTGGAATACTGCCACATCGCATACTGATACGGATAATCCGGTATGTCTGTCTCCTGTGTAAGCCACACATCGTAACTTTGCAGTTTCGCAAGATCAACTTCCTTGATCAGCCACTCCTTATCTCCATAAAGCATCGGTATATATCCGGCTGCCTTTATGCTCTCCAGAAAAGACGTCGTTATACCGGTCCTATCCTCTCTGCTGAGTCCGTCTATCCTCGCCTCGTCGTTTATGACAAATTCCATGTCAAAGGCCACGGGATATTTGACACTTCCCTTGTAAGGCTCCAGATTCTGAATCACAAAATTAGCTTCCTGTACCGCCTCGTCCTGATTGATTGCCTGAGAATAGAAATAGACCCCGACATCCAATCCCTCCGCAATCGCTCCCTCAATATTATCCTTGAAATTCTCATCGAGGGAAATCTGTCCGGTACTGTAACCCCGGCCACCCAGACGAATCATCACATAATCAACTCCGGCTGCTTTAAGTCCGGTAAAGTTAACGGTTCCCGTCTGCTTGGAAATATCGACCCCGACATAAGAGATATTCCTGCCATTCTCCAAATATCTCTTAAGCCCCGCCTTCTCCTCAATCTTTGTAAAATCGTAAGTGTTTTTCGCCAGATACGGACTGATCAGCACCCACTCCTCCTTGCCGTCCGGTGTCGTGACAAGAGTGTGCTTGCCGTCTGTGGACGGATCATCAAGGGCTTCCTGGGCTTCCTGTTCCTTCTGCTTCAGTTCTTCACGCTCTTTCTCCGCTTTTTCTGCAAAAGCAGATTTGGATGTGGTAGCTTTCTCCGACTCTATTGTTTCCCCGTCAGACTCTTCTTCCACAGGATACATATCCCAAAAATCCAAATCCTCGGCTCGAAGCTTACGCTCCGTTTCCTCCGGCTGCTCGGATTCTGCCTCGACGGCTGCCTCTTCCTCCTGCTGTGCCTTTAATCCCTTCAGATAATCACTGCCGCTGTTCTTCTTGCCGTTGCTCTGAAGCAGCACAAACAGCAGAATCAGCACAAATGCCGATACACCGATAATCATATAGACCACGGGAAGTCCTGTTCCTCCGGACTCTTCTTCACCCGGTAATTTCATATTCTTCACCTTTCTTTCAAGCAATCGGTTCGCAGTCGGAATACAACGCTGATTGCTTCTGTTTCCCCTAAATGCTATACTTATGTTATCATGTTGTGCCGGCTTTGACAAGTTGCGCAAAATATCAACAGGGAACGCTGTACAATGAATCATAAAAAAACTTTTTGGACATTGACTATATTGGTCATTGCATGTGCATTTATATCCGGCTGCGGCCGCACTGCCGAACCGATTACCGAAACGGGTTTCTATCTAGATACGGTGGTACAGATCACTCTGTATGACACTGAGGGAGACGGATCCTGCACCGGGAACATTAAAGAATGCTTTGCACTGATCAATTATTATGAACATCTCTTCAGCACTACCATAGAGGGATCCGATATCTGGAATATCAATCACGGCGACGGCAATCCCGTCACTGTTGCCGACGACACTATCAGTCTGCTTCAGACTGCTCTTTATTATTCGGAGCTGTCCGGCGGACAAGTTGATATTACCGTCCTTCCTCTGAGCGAACTCTGGGATTTCGGCTCAGAGGGGAATGCTCACAGACCGGACGACGCTGACGTAAAGGAGTCCGTCTCACATATCGATTATCACACGGTTCACATTGAGGGCAATACAGTAACGCTCTCAGACCCCGAAGCCTCCATTGACCTGGGTTTTATCGCCAAGGGCTATATCGCCGACCGACTCAAAGAGTATTTACTTGATCAAGGTGTTGACAGCGCTTGTATCAGTCTGGGCGGCAATTTGATTACTATAGGCAGCAAACCGGACGGACAGCCCTACCGCATCGGCATACAAAAACCTTTCGCTAACGAGGGAGAAACTATCACTGTCATAAATGTGTCGGATGCTTCCGTCGTTTCTTCCGGCATCTATGAACGCTATTTCTACGAAGATGATGTCCTATATCATCATCTGTTAGATACAGCCACAGGTTACCCCGAAGATAACAATATAGCAGGTGTGACCATTATGGCACCCTCATCCGTGGATGCGGATGCCTTGTCAACCACCTGCTATTTTCTGGGCATTGATGATGGTATGAAATTAATTGAATCCCTGGATAATACGGAGGCGCTCTTTATCACAACGAACGGCGAACTCCTCACATCCGACGGATTTCCGCTTCCATAACCGTCCGTGCTCATATCTGCACTTCTCCTGCCAGCACCTTCTTATAATCCTCCAGATTCTTCTGTAACAGCGTCGGAGTATCCAGTCCGTAAGGACATTTGCTTTTACATTTGTTACAGTGCAGGCAATGTTCGATTTTCATCATGTTCGCCTGACCGTCAGGACTCAGATATCCCGCAGACGGAGCCCGTCTGATCAGTAGCGACATCCTTGCGCAGTTATTGATTTCTATACCTGCCGGACACGGCATGCAGTAACCGCATCCCCTGCAGAAATCTCCCAGAAGTTCTTCCCTGTCGTGACGGATCACAGCCTCAATCTCCTCCGTCATCGTGGGCGGATTGTCAACATATGATAAAAACTCGTTAAGCTCCGACTCTCTCTGCACACCCCAGATAGGGAGCACATTATCATACTGCGCCAAATAGGCATAAGCCGCCGCGGAATTATTAATCAGTCCGCCGGACAGCGCTTTCATGGCTATAAATCCCATATCCGCCTGTTTGCACTTCTCAACCACCTCGATATCTTTCTCGGTTGCCAGATAACAGAATGGGAACTGCAAAGTCTCATACAGACCGCTGTCAATCGCCTCATTGGCCACAGCGAGACGATGATTGGTGATTCCGATATGCCTTATTTTCCCCTGTTCTTTCGCCTTAAGTATTGCATCATACAAACCGCTCTCATCTCCCGGTCTTGGGCAGAAAGCCGGATTATGGAACTGATATACATCAATATAATCTGTTTGAAGATTCGCAAGACTTGTCTCCAGATCCTGCCGGAATCCTTCCGCATTGGTCGCACCGGTCTTCGTTGCAATAAATATCTTGTCGCGCATACCCGCAAACGCAATGCCCAATTTATGCTCACTGTCAGTATACCATCTTGCCGTATCAAAGTAGGTAATGCCGTTGTCATACGCCTTTCTGAGCAGATATACGGCATCATTGTCCGATATTCTCTGAATCGGCAAAGCGCCGAATCCGTTCTTGTTCGTCGTAATTCCTGTCTTGCCGAGTGTTACTGTATTGCTCATTCTCAATAACCTCCTCTACACGATTACTTTCTTCGGACACTTCTCTTTACATGCACCGCATCCGATACATTTATCCTGGTCAATAGTCGCATGAAAATCTTCAATAGTCACCGCATCTGCCGGACAGTTTTTCTTGCACAGCTGACACGCGATACAACCCACATCGCACGCTTTGATCGTCGCAGGGCCTTTCTCTTTGGAACTGCACGCCACAATATGTTTAGCATCATAAGGAACCAGCGTAATTAAATTCTTGGGGCACACGGCAATGCATTTACTGCAGGCCTTACACGCCTCTTTATCGACCACTGCTACACCGTTTACCACATGAATGGCATTGAAAGGACATGCCTTCACGCAGCTTCCGAAACCCAGACATCCGTCATTGCAGGATTTGGGGCCACCGTTTGGTACAAAAGACAGCATACGACAATCCTCAATACCGCTGTAGTCATAGTCCATTCTCGTCCGTTCCCTGTCACCCTGACATCTGACAAAGGCAACCTGCCGCACACTGGCATCGGATTCCACTCCCATGATCTGTGCAATCTGATTACCCACATTCTCACCGCCCACCGGACAGGCATTCACGGGTGCCTCTCCTTTAGCTATGGCCGCGGCCAATCCGGAACAGCCCGCGAATCCGCATCCGCCGCAGTTGTTACCCGGAAGAACTCCCAGTACCGCCTCTTCTCTTTCATCCACTTCCACTTTAAACTTTATACCGGCAATACCCAGAAACAGTCCCACAAACAATCCGACTGCTCCAACAGTAAGCGTCGCCATCATTATTCCGGTCATACTCATACATTATCCTTTCCCGAGTTCGCGAAGTATACCTATAGGTTTGCTCAGCGAATTCTCGCAATCGAGCTTACTCGATTTATCACAACAACCCCGAAAAACCACAGAAAGCAATCGCCATCAGCCCTGCCGTGACAAGGACAATCGGCATCCCTCGAAACGATTCGGGTATGTCGTTATAAGCCATTTTCTCTCTGATACCCGCAAGAATCACTATGGAGATAGTAAATCCCACTGCCGTGGCAAATCCATTCACGATTCCGGTTACGATACCGTAATTCTTCTGCACATTAGTGAGCGCCACACCAAGCACCGCACAGTTGGTGGTGATCAGCGGCAGATACACACCCAGAGACTGATACAGTGCCGGAATAAATTTCTTGAGAAACATCTCCACAAACTGTACCAGAGCCGCAATGACAAGAATAAATACAATAGTCTGTAAATATGTGATATCAAGCGGAACTAAAATATATTGATAGATTGCACCCGCAACCGCCGAAGCAAGGGTTATGACAAATATGACCGCCACTCCCATACCTGTCGCTGTATTGGTTTTCTTGGACACGCCAAGGAAAGGGCACAAACCTAAAAACTGACTCAGCACAACGTTATTGACCAGCGAGGATGCAATTAATATCACAAGTAAATCTTTAATCATTCTTCTCATCCTCCTTTACCGCTTTTTGTGTCTGACCGGTTCCTTCTCCCGTGTCTGCTTTCTCATCATAAAGCCTGTGAGCACAGCCCATATCGGCACAATTCATGCAATCCGAATTGCAGCCCGACTGTATCTTGGACATATCTTTGCCTTTCTTCTCACCGTTAATCTTTACTTTATTCTGAATTGCCGTTAAGAGCGCCAACACGAAAAACGCTCCCGGTGCCATGATAAAGATGCTTACCGGTACGAAACTGTCCGGCATTACATGAATACCGAAAATCTCTCCCGCACCCAAAAGTTCTCTCACCGCACCAATGCACGTCAGCGCCACTGAAAAACCGAGTCCCATACCGATTCCGTCAAACAGGGACGGCAAAACCGAATTCTTATACGCATATGCTTCCGCACGACCCAATATAATACAGTTTACAACAATCAGCGGAATATAGATACCCAGAGCTTCATACAGAAACGGTATAAAGCCCTGAAGCAATAATTCCGCCACCGTCACAAAGGATGCAATAATAACGATAAACGCCGGAATACGTACTTTATCCGGTATGATGCCTCGCAGAAGGGAAATGAATACGTTGCTGAGCGCAAGCACTACCATCGTTGTAAGCCCCATACCCAAGCCGTTAATTGCCGAAGTGGTAACCGCCAGTGTCGGACACATGCCGAGCATCAGTACGAATGTAGGATTCTCCTTGACAATACCGTTGATAAGCCTTTCTTTTGCACTATTCATCTGCACTGCCACCTCCCAACTGTGTTTGGAAATAGTATAATCCGGCATTGACTCCATTGGTCACCGCATTGGTCGTGATAGTTGCACCGGATATTGCATCAATCTGGTTCTCCGATGCCGCTCCGCTCTTAGTGTACTCAAATTTCTCGACCTGCTTACCGGCAAATTGAGGTTTCAATACTTCATCCGCTCTCATACCCAGCCCTGCAGTCTCCGAAATGGAGAGAATCGATACACCGCCCACCGTTCCATCCATGCGAATACCGATAGAGAACTGTATGTCTCCGCCGTAACCTTCATGAGTAGTCACGGTTATTACATAACCCAACAGGCCGCCGGAATCGTCCGTTGCACTCATCACCTCGTCGATGCTTTCCTGCGCATAGCCTTCCTCTGCCCAAACGGAAGCATCCACATCTGCTATCTCCATCGTCTCAAAGGATATTGCATCGGCAAAGACCTCCCGGCATGCCTCCTGCTTTTTCTTAGCTTCCTGTAAAGCTATAGGATCCTTCGTAATCTGATACACCAAACCGAGCACCAACCCTGCCACAATTGTTATGACCAAAAGAATGGCCGTATTCTTCATCATCTCTTTCATGCCTTTTCTCCTCCTTTACCAAAAGCTTTCGGAAGAGTAATCTTCTCAATCAACGGCACCAGCAAATTGCCAATGATGATCGCATAGGATACACCCTCTGCGGAAGGTCCGAATATACGGAAGATTCCTGTCAGAATACCCAGTAGAATACCGAATAGATACTGCCCATTCCTGGTAACGGGTCTGGTCACATAATCGGTAGCCATGAAAAAGGCTCCCAGCATCAAACCACCTCCCGCCAAATGCGCGGAAATATAAGCACCGTCCAATCCGTGTCCGCCAAAAATGCTGATAAATATAACAAAGCTCACTATGTAACTGCCCGGAATACGCAGATCGATCACACCCATCAGAATCAGGAAACATGCACCGATCACGATGGCGATCATGGAGGTCTCACCGATCGTTCCCGCAGTTTTTCCGATTACCATATTCAGAATATTGACATCCACGCCATTTTTGAGGTCGGCCAGAGGCGTTGCTCCCGTGTAGGCGTCACAGTCAAAGTTCGTCATGATGGAAGTAAAAGAAATGAGCAAAAAGCATCTCGCACCGAGCGCCGGATTCATAAAGTTCTGTCCAAGACCCCCGAACAGCATCTTAACGACCAGAATCGCGAACACTCCGCCCACAACGCCAATCCACCATGGCGCGGATACCGGCAGATTTAACGCCAGTAAAAGTCCGGTCACCACCGCCGAGTAGTCACCGATCGTCACTTTCTTTTTGCAAACTTTTTCAAAAATCAATTCTGTCAGCACTGTGGATGCAACGGTAACCACAATGGTGATCAGTGCACCCAGCCCAAAATTATAGATGCCGAATCCCGCTGCCGGAAGAAGGGCGATCACAACTGCAAGCATAATACTGCTTGTTCCTGTTTTGGATCTGACATGCGGATTGGAAGATACCTTCATTAAGTCACTCATATCTATGTCCTCGCTCCTTTCTCCCTACTTTTTCTTCTTTGCCAGCTGTATTTTACGCATGGATTTAATCGACTGTGTCAGCGGTCTCTTAGCCGGACAGACAAAACTGCAGCAGCCGCACTCCACGCACTCTAATCCTTCAAGAGCAACAAACGCTTCCTCTTCATAATGCTCCGCATAGGTTGCCAGCATATTCGGTACCAGACGGCTCGGACATGCCTCCACACAGCGTCCGCAGTTGATACATGGCCCGGGTTCCATGCGGGAGACATCATCCTGCGTCAAACACAATAAAGCGGACGCTGTCTTCGTCGTCGGCACATCCAAATCAAAAATACCGAATCCCATCATCGGTCCGCCGGAAATAATCTTCACAGGATCTTTCTTGAAGCCTCCGGCCTCCTCGACCAGTTCATGGTAGTTGGTTCCAATCCGCACAATGAAATTCTGCGGATCTGCCACTGCATCACCGGTCACGGTAACAATACGGTGCATCAAGGGTTTTCCCTCATATATGGCATGGTAAATCGCTACGATCGTATCCACGTTGTTGACCACGCAGCCGGCATCCGCAGGAAGCATCGTCGAATTGATTGCCCTGCCCGTGGCTGCATAGATGATCTGCCGCTCCGCACCCTGCGGATACTTGGTACGCAGTGCCTTTACACTGATGCGCGGCTCATCCTTGGTCAGTTTCTTCAATATTGCAATACAGTCCGGTTTATTATCCTCTACCGCGAGGATTCCTCTTGCATTTTCAAAAAGCTGCAGTGAGACTTTTAATCCCTTGACCAGCTTTTCAGGCTCCTCTATCATTCTTCTGTAGTCGGAGGTAAGATACGGCTCGCACTCTGCACAGTTAGCGATCACATAATCGATTTTCTCGGGTTCCTTGGGAGACAGCTTCACATGCGTCGGGAATCCCGCGCCTCCCATACCGACAATGCCGGCTTCCTTGATCCTCTCAATGATCTCCTCTTTCGTCATCTCCTCAAGAGGTTTCACTGCCGGATATTCTACCTCATCATACAGCCCGTCATTCTCTATAATAATGCTCATCACACTATCACCCGTGACAACGCGCTTCGGCTCAATGGATTTCACCGTGCCGGATACGGTTGCATAGATCGGTGCCGAAACAAAGCCGCCTGCTTCCGCAATTTTCTGACCTGTCAGCACATGATCGCCCTTCTCCACAATTGGTTTTGCGGGTGCACCGATATGTTGAGACAGCGGATAGACCAAATCTCCTTTCGGCAGCACTTCTCTGATAGGCTTATCTTTGGACAGTTCTTTGCCGTCGTATGGATGGATACCGCCATGAAACGTTAATTTTGCCATTCTTTGCCCTTCTTTCCACGTAGTATCATGATTCAATTCTCATTCGTTACAGTCTACTATATAAATATACTATTTTTCGACGAAAAAAACTACTGCAAATTCAAAAAATATGTTAGTATATAGCTAAGTTATTTGAAGTGGGAGAACATTATGCGGACAATCAATGAGACCTTGGAAAATTTCACTATACAATATCCCTTGGAGCGTATTGCACCGCTTGACAAACTGTTGTTCATCGATATAGAGACTACCGGCTTTACGGCCAAAAACTCTGCTTTATATCTGATCGGAACTGCATTTTATGCTGACGGTTGTTGGCAGATCAAACAATGGTTCGCCGAGCAGTACAGTGACGAGCAGCCGCTTCTTGACGATTTTTTTGCGTTTGCGGCGGACTTCACCCATCTGATTCACTTTAACGGCAACAACTTTGATCTGCCCTATCTGCTGCAAAAATGTGAAATGCTTAAACTGCCGCACAATTTTGACAGCTTTATGGGCATCGATATTTATAAACGTATCTCGCCCTACAAATTTTTTCTGCATACGCCCAACTGTAAGCAGAAAACGTTGGAAGAACTGTTGGGCATTGATCGGGAAGACACATATAACGGCGGCGAACTGATCGGTCTGTATGAAGAATATGTGAAACAGCCCGACGAGGATATATGCCGTCTTCTGCTCCTTCACAACAGTGATGACATGAAAGGCATGCTGCAGATTCTTCCTCTTCTCGCATTCTACGATCTGTTCAACGATCCGCTTACGGCCAAAAAAGTACAGGCCAACAGTTTTGTAGATTATCACGGGCACGACAAGACGGAACTCCTGATGAAACTGGAACTTCCCACTCCGCTTCCGCTTACAATCTCAACACTGTCAAACGGATGCTATTTCAGCGGTGAGGCCCGCGAAGGGATTCTGAAGGTTCCTACATACGACGAGGAGATGAAATACTTCTACTCCAACTATAAGGATTACTACTATCTCCCCGAGGAAGATACGGCTCTGCATAAATCCGTAGCCTCCTTCGTGGATAAAGAGCATCGCGTGCAGGCGACAGCCGCCTCCTGCTATACGCGGAAATATTCAACCTATCTTCCTCAGTGGGATATTTTTGCAGAACCATTTTTCAAACGGAATTATAAGAGCAAAGAGCTGTTTTTTGAACTGACGGACGAGATGAAGAAAGACCGTGCATTCTTCTCACGCTATGCACAGTATCTGCTCGGTAAGATGGCTAAGACATATTAAAGGACACTTCATGGAAGTGTCCTTTTTCTTGCCTAGAGTGGTTTCTGATAGAAGAAAGAATTCTTTCTCTCTAAACCGATCTCCTTATGATTGATGATCTGCTCCGTACTGCCGATAAACAGGTATCCGCCCGGCCTTAAGGTCTTCTGGAACTTACGGAAAACTTCTTCTTTAGCTTCCTCTGTAAAGTAGATGAGCACGTTACGGCAGACAATCATGTGATAATCGGTCGGATATGTATCTTTCAGAAGATTGTGCTCATGGAACTCCACTCTGGATTTCACCTCTTCGGAAATCTGATAGGAAGGTCCAACCTTGGTAAAGAATTTCTTCTTCAAATCATCCGGTACGCCTGCAATACTTTTCTCGCCGTAAAGTCCTGCCTTAGCTTTGGCAATGACCTGTTTATCCAAATCCGTTGCATAAATTTTTATCTGGTTCATCGGCAAATGCCTGGAAAGTGCCATGACAAGAGAATAGGGTTCATCACCCGTAGAGCACGCCGCGCTCCAAATTTTTAAGTTCTTACCGTAACGTTTAATCAAATCCGGAAAAATCTCCTGATCCAACAATTTCCACTGATCTGTGTTGCGATAGAACTCAGACACATTGATGGTCAGATAATTTACAAACTCATCAAACAGATTGCTCTGGTCTTTCAAAGCCGTAACATACTTGTCATAACCAACAATCTTGTTCTTCGTAATCAGAGTATCGATTCGACGCTTCATCTGCTTCTCTTTATACGAACTCAGGTCAATCTTCGTCAAATCGTAAATTGCCTTCTTAAACCACTCATAATCATATGTCATACTCTTCACCGCCTATTAACAATTATTCTGTCATCCTATGCTTCTGTCTCTTCCTCGGCATTCTCACTTGAAATTACCGCATCAATATCTACGGAAACAACATCCGCATCATCATCGGTTTTCTCTTCTTCCGGTTCAGGAGCAAACATGGCTTTCACACTTAAACTGATCTTCTTGTCAGCCTCATTGAAATCCACTACCTTTGCTGTCACTTCCTCACCTGTTTTCAGGACATCGGCCGGTTTGTCAATATGTTCCTTGGAAATCTGTGATACATGAAGCAATGCATCAATACCCGGCTCCAACTCAATAAATGCACCGAAATCAGTCATACGTGCAACCTTTCCGGTCACAACGCTGTCCACGGCATATTTACTTGCAGCATCCTTCCACGGATTCTCATCTTCAAACTTCAGACTGAGTGCAATCTTCTCACCGGAAATTTCTTTGATTAACACTTTAACGACATCACCGACTTTGAATACCTTCTTCGGGTTCTCCACTCTGCCCCACGACATCTCAGAAATGTGAAGCAGACCGTCACAACCGCCCAAATCGATAAACGCACCAAAATCAGTCACATTCTTGACAGTACCCTCAACGGTATCTCCCTCTTTGATCGTCTCAAACAATTTCTTCTGTAATTCAGCCTTCTCAGCCATAATCAGCTGTTTCCTGTCCCCGATATATCTTCTTCTCTTAGGATTATATTCACTGATTACAAATTCGATATCCTGCCCAGCATATTTTGTCAGATCTTTCTCATAAGTATCGGATACAAGACTTGCGGGAATGAAGATTCTCACTTCCTCCACAACAACGCTCAAACCTCCGTCAAGTACCTGAGCAACCTTAGCTTTAAGCACCTCTCTGTTATTGTATGCTTCTTCAATTCTCTTATTGCCCCTGTCCGCAGCGAGACGTTTGTATGTCAGAAGAACTTGTCCCTCACCGTCATTTACCTTTAATACCTTAACTTCCATAGTATCGCCGGGCCTCACAATGGTTGTCAAATCTACATTGGGTTCATTTGTATATTCATTCCTGGTAAGAACACCATCTGACTTATATCCGATGTTGAGAATGATCTCGTCCGGCTTCACATCAATAACGGTACCTTCAACAACCTCTCCTGTGTGTA
>JAFLTD010000062.1 GCA_022510625.1 Lachnospiraceae bacterium | reverse complement strand
GTGTCACCACACCCCACATTTTACTAAAAGTATTCATATTAAAAGGGAGATTATACAGCTCTCCCTTGTAATATGCAATCGGTGAATTTATGTAGTGATTAAATTCCGCAAACTCATTTACATAGTCCCAAATTTTTTTGTCAGAAGTATGGAATATATGTGCTCCGTATTTATGCACCTGAATCCCCCACACAGACTGCGTGTAAATGTTGCCTGCTACATGCTCTCGCTTATCGATTACCAGAACTTTTCTGCCCCTCTTCTTCATCTCATGAGCAAAAACCGAACCGAACAGCCCGCTCCCGACTACCAGATAATCGTATTGCATCAATCTTCCTCAACCGCTTTATACTTGTCTAACTGCGCGTAATCTTCCATCAGCTCCAGCGCCTTCTTGCGCCCGGTCTTGTTCAGCTTCACATAGTACTGCATTACGCGGTTTTCCATGATCTTGCTGCCCAGTACACTCTTCTGATTAAGAGGTGTAAAGTCAACCGGATTCAGGTTCAGTCTGTCACACATCCTAATTACGGTGCCATATGCCATACCTTCGATGCCTCTGTCTAAAGCGGTGACTAATGTGGAGTATGGTATCTCCATCTCAATTGCAAACTGTCTGACGCTCTTGTACTGTTTTAATATCTCTGCTTTAAGAATTTCTGCCTTTGTCATATCAGCCCTCCTTATGTGCATACCTCTGACTACCATGAGTGCAGTATACCATAAATCAGGCCGAAAAGGAACAAGAAAAAGGAGTTTTTAACGAAATATCGTCACCATTGTTAATTTCTTATAATTTCCCACTTTCTTTTTGTGTAAAAAGTCTAGTACTTTAGCACCGTTTACAACGCTCTGTGGTCTGTGCATACTCCAAAATATATTATTGTCGTAAGATGCAGAAAATGCTAATATATAAAAAAGGGGGAAACTCGCCTACGAGATTCGCCCCGCAAGCTCATTTACGAGACAAGCTCGTGTAGATTTGAAAGATGTGCGAGGTAAAGATTATGCTCCCTATTTCGGTATGTATGATTGCAAAAAATGAGGATAATCATATAGAGGAATGCCTAAAGAGACTTCGCCCCTGTAGGTTCGAGGTCATTGTCGTCGATACGGGTTCCGTGGACAGGACCGTGGAGATCGCGCAGAAGTACGCCGACAAAGTGTTCCATTTCGCGTGGTGCAACGATTTTTCCGCAGCGAGAAACTTCTCCATTCAACAGGCGTCCAACGATTGGGTGTTAATCATTGACTGTGACGAATATTTGGAAAATGTCAATCTTGCCGATCTGGAGGAGTCATTGCAGTCAAACAGCCGCTCCGTTGGCATGATCGTCCGCAACAATCCCTACAGCATCCAAGGCGTGCGCTCTATCATGTCAGAGCGTATCGGAAGACTGTTCAACCGCCGTTTCTGCCACTTTGAGGGGATAATCCACGAGCAGGTCTGCGCACTGGACGGTAAGGAACCCGATTCTTTTCAGATCCCGCTGACCTTCTACCATGAGGGATATGTGTCCGAATCCGGCAAACGCATGCGTGCCACCCGTAATCTGGAGTTGCTGTTACATGATTTGGAAACAAATGGTCCAAACCCGTTTATCTACTATCAGCTCGGTAAGAATTATATCTCCTTAAACGACTTGGAGAAGGCGGTCCAATACTACCAGAAAGGCTTGAAATTAAACCCCGACCCCAACTCCCCCGTCGTGCAGGACATGGCTGAATCCTACGGCTACTGCCTGCTTGAATTGGCAAGATACGACGCGGCGATGGAGCTGCAGAATATATATGAACAATTCTCACATCGTGCCGACTTCATTTATCTGATGGGCATGATTTACATGAAGAACGGAGCATATGACAAGGCTTTAGAAGAGTTTCAAAAGGCAACGACCTTCGCCACCTGTTCCCGCAAAGGTGTCAACAGTTATCAGGCGAACTACAATATTGCCTCGATCTATGAGAATACGGGCAAACCGGACGAAGCCCGCACATACTATAAAAAATGCGGTGACTACGCGCCGGCAACACGAAGGCTGAAGGAGCTTAGCGCATCATGATTCCCATATCAGTCTGTATCATAGCCAAAAACGAAGAAAAACACATCGAAGAATGTTTCGACCGACTCACGCCTTACGGATTTGAGATTGTCCTGGTAGACACCGGTTCCACAGACCGTACCGTAGAGTTGGCGAAGCAGTACACGGATCGTATTTATCACTTCGACTGGTGCAGCGATTTTGCCGCTGCCAAAAACTATGCGATGGAAAAAGCCTCCTATGATTGGATACTTTCTATTGATTGTGATGAGTATATCGAATCCATAGATTTGCCTTCCCTCACTGCTCAGATGAAGTCAAATCCTACGAGTGCAGGACGTATCCTCATCCGTAACCGTTTCACCGAGAATGGGCAAACCGCTTACGAGCAGGTGCGCGTAAGCCGCTTTGTAAATCGGCGTTATTTTTGCTTTGAAGGTGCAGTCCACGAGCAATTAGTGCCCGTCACCGGGGCGAATGTGGCATCATCCGGCACTGTCAAATACGTCTACTCCGCCCCCATTACCGTTCTGCATGTAGGTTATGACGGCTCCGAGGAGGAGATGCGCGAGAAATCACGACGCAATATTGCACTGCTGGAAAGGGAACTGGAGACGCAGGGTGCCGATCCCTACACCTACTACCAACTGGGACAAAGCTACCGCAAGCTGCACGACTATGAGAAGGCTTTTTATTACTTTGATCTGGGACTTTCCATGGATGTAGATCCGACCCTTGATTACGTACAGACCATGGTGGAGTCTTACGGTTATACGCTTCTGGACCTCAAACGTAATCAGGACGCCCTGAATCTTCTCGGAGTGTATGACGAGTTTTCCGGGCGAGCCGACTTTGTATTTTTGATGGGTCTGATTTATATGAATAACGGATTGTTTGATGAAGCCGTACTTGAGTTTACAAAAGCTACCACCATAGAAGAGTTTGCCGTGGATGGAGTGAACAGTTATAAAGCCAATTACAATATCGGTGTCATCTATGAGTGTACAGGACATACCGAAGAAGCACGGGCCGAGTACCGCAAATGCGGCAAATACGAACCGGCTCTGAAACGACTGGAACTGTTGTCATAGCACATTCGGAAGGGAGATTGTGATGGAGATACATCAATCGGCGGAAGATTATTTGGAGACAATACTGATCTTAAAGGAACGCTCCGGTCAGGTCCGTTCCATTGATATTGCCACCGAGATGAATTATACCAAGCCCAGCATCAGCGTGGCTATGAAAAAACTGCGTGAGAACGGATATATTCAGGTCGATAAGGACGGTTTCATCACGCTCACTAAGTCCGGTTACGAGATCGCCTCAAATATCTACACCAGACATAAAGTGTTGACGGATTTCTTTATATCACTGGGCGTAAATGCGAAGACAGCGGATGAGGATGCATGCAAGATTGAGCACGACCTGAGCGAAGAGACCTTTGAGAAGATTAGAGAGCATGCAGAGAAGGCTTCTCATCGGCATTAGTCATAAGTGCTTCAAATGCAAAATCGGCGCAGGAGATTCTATGAAAATACTGTTTATCGAATGGCAAAGTTTTGGAAATGAAGATATTAAGGATGCATTTGCCGCAGAGAACCACAAGGTTGTCTGCTATCCGTTCTCCAACAAGGACGGCAGGCGCGATGCCGAGGTGGAGGCAGATCTATGTGCCGCTCTCCGAAAGGAAACACCGGATACGGTCTTCTCTTTCAATTACTTCCCCATCATCTCCAATGTGTGCAAAAAGGAGAACATCCGCTATATTTCATGGATCTATGACAGTCCTTACGTGATGCTCTATTCCTACACTGTCATTAACCCCTGCAATGTCATCTATATTTTTGATAAAGAGTTGTACATGGAATTTCACAACGCGGGCATCCAAACCGTCCGGTACATGCCGATGGCGGCAAACACAGACCGATTGGATAAAATAGTGCCGAATATAGCAGATGCAAAGGCTTATTCCGCTTTTTCACGGCACGAATATCTGTATGATGTCTCCTTTGTGGGCTCTCTCTACACCGAGGAACACAACTTCTTCGATCGTATGACCACACTGTCCGATTACACCAAAGGCTATCTTGATGCCATCATGTCGGCTCAGATGAAAGTGCAAGGTTACAACTTTATTCAGGATTCATTGTCTCCTATAATGGACGACTTATATCATGCTCTTCCGATGGACCCCAACCCCGACGGAGTAGAGTCCAAAGAGTATCTCTATGCCCAGTATGTGATCAACCGCAAGATTACCGGCTTAGAACGCACGGAGCTGATTCGCGCCGTCACGGAACGCTTTCATTTCGATCTGTTTACCCCCAATAAAGATTTTACCATGCCGAATCTGACTAACCGCGGGACAGTTGACTATTATGCGCAAATGCCGTTGGTATTCAAACAGAGTAAAATCAATCTGAACATCTCTCTTAGGAGCATCAAGAGCGGTATTCCGCTCCGCGCCTTCGACATTCTGGGAAGCGGAGGTTTTCTGCTCAGCAACTTTCAGGCAGATTTCCTGGATGACTTTATTCCCGGAGAAGATTTCGTCTACTACGAGAGTAAGGAAGACCTGTTAGATAAAATAGATTATTACCTGACCCATGCGGAAGAACGCATTGCAATCGCCGCAAACGGACACGATAAAGTTGCCGCGCATCACACATTCCGAAACAGGGTCAGAGAGATGTTTCAGAATAGTTAGAGTCCTGCCAAATACTCCAGCGCATTCTTGTTGAAATCGACAATATTGTCAGGTGTGAACTCAATATCCAATATGCCCATGAGGATTCCGTTCCACTTAGCCCCAAACTTGGACAGATAAGGATTCAGCCGAATGTTGGGACAGTATTTTAATATCATTTCTTTTAGAAAAGTCAATTCTTCCTCCTGCACAACATATTTCCTGTACAAAAGCATACGGATTGTCAGTCCGACACCCCAACTCCAAAACATATATTCAAGTTCCACAGGATACTTATCCAAAAATCCCCGCTTCTTTAAATCTTCATACAAGATAATCCACACCCTGGCATTATCCAATTTCCTGCTGTCCCAACTGCTGTGCATAGTACTTCCCGGCATCTGGAAATAATAGTACAAAACAATATCCAAATAGATATGTTTTGTCTCATATAATCTTACAGGCATTACAAAAGATGGCTCCTCACAAATTAAACATTCAGCAAACCGAATCTCCTTCTCCTTGATTAATGACATCCTATACATCTTAGTCATACATCCCAAACCAAACTCGGATTCGGAGCCCAAAATCAATATACGCCTCTGCTCGTCGCTTATGCCGTTCAGTTCATAGTCCTCATTTCCGCGTTCCAACGGCAGTTGCTGCCCGGTATATTCAGATACCTTCTTATATCGAAACTCAACTACATCCGCATCATTTTCCCGTGCGACGCTGTAAAGCAGTTCCAACGCCTCCAACCGCAGCCAGTCATCCGCATCACAGAAAATCAGGTATTCTCCGCTCGCATAGGAAATCCCCACATTCCTCGCGCCGCCCTGTCTGAGATTCTCCTCAAGTGAAATTGCGATAATGCTATCCGGATACCGACTCTCATACTGCATGATCTCTTCCCATGTAGCACCGCCGTCCGTGGAAGCATCGTTGACCAGAATGATCTCTATATTTTCAATGCCAATCGTCTGCCCGACCAGGTGATCCATGCACCGTCCCAGACATTCGCTTACATTGAAGCAGGGAACTACCACGCTTATCTTTTTCATTCTTCACCCCTCCTAATCTTCCAGCTCAAACAGTCTCACGATGCCCTCTCTGTATCCGAATCTCTCTCGAACAACACGGTGTCCCATGGAAGCAATCTTATGCCGTTCTTCCTCATGCTCTAAATAGTAGGTAATCTTTTCCAGGCATTCGTCCATACTTCCGAATGTTACAAGTTCCCGTCCATCCTCAAAATATTCCATAATCTCCGGCTGTCTGTTCGTCATGACAAACCCGCCGCACGCCATAATATCGAGCACTCTGTGCGGAATGCCCGAGTGGATTGACCGCAGGGAAACATTCAAGTTGACTCTGCTGTTCGCAAAGACAAGAGGCATCTGCTTATGATAATCCACAATTCCTCTGTGATGTTTCCTAAGAATCGGGAAATCGTCAAGCACCGATCCGGTATACAGATCAAAGCGATATCTGTCGCCGAAGGTCTCTGCAACATTTTGCAACAGAATCCTTCTCTCTTCCACCGTCACCTTCTTCTCCAGAACAACCGCCTTCAGAATTTCCTCGGCTTCCGCAAAATAATCCTCGCCAAGCATCAGGCCCTGTTCCTCCATCTTCTCACGTATCACGCGGATATCCAGTTCACCCGCGTTCATCGCTTCTCCCAGATAATCCTTGTCATAACGAAAACACTGCCTGCGGATAAATCCGTCTAACACCGACTTGTCGTTCTCACTAAGCACTCTGTCGTAGTAGTTATGCTCGTCCGTATACAGAGAACCCACAAAAGAGAGATCACTCCTAAATTTCTCTGTCTCCCCGCGTCCCGCATTACCAATGACATCTGAGAATCGCTCCACATCCGCCGACAATGGTACATGATACACGGTCTGCACGCCTTTGTTCTGCAACTTTCTCACCATCTCCCGATCAAAAACACCAATATGATTACAGGGCAGTGTAATCTGTTTTGCATACAGCGTAAAATGCGGACAATCGTATACCCATGCATAATATGGAATCTTGCACGTATCGCAGATCATGGAAATAATGGGAAAATAGTTGAAAGAGACCACCGCCTCGATACTTTCCCGGTGGATGCATGGTATCATTGCAGCCGCCAGTTCCATATCACGGGTAAAATGCCTGCACTCTTTATCAAACCACAGAACCTCAAAACCAAGACTCATTAAGTTGTCCGCCAAAAGCTGCTCGTTGTTGGCTTTCCAAGAATATAACAGCAATCGCATAAAATATCTTTACCCTCAGTAAAAACTTTTTGTTTATCATTCTACAACAATGGACGTTTTCATCTCTTTCCTCAGTGCTGCCACCAACATATCATTATCCTGTCTGTCTCTGATCGCAAGCCTTATGTATTGCTTATTATCTCTACTGACTTTGGAAAAGAGATTTTTGATTAAAATATTATGCCTCACAATAAGCACACGCGTCAGCTCGGCAGCAGTCATCCCGTTTGTAATCTCCGCCATAATATAGTTTGCCTGAGATGGAATGACACGAATTCCGGGGACCGTTCGGAGCTCGTTTTCAAAGTACTTACGCTCATTTCGCAGCAATTGCAGCGCTTCCGCATAATTGGTCCAGTATTTTTCTTCAATCTGCATGTAAAATTCCGCAAAAGAATTAATATTCCATATGGCGACATCTTTTTTTAACTCTGCAATCAGTTCGGTATTACCTGATGCAAGAACGCCCAAACGCAGTCCCGGAACGCCATACGATTTGGATATACTTTTCATGACATACAAATGCGGATTATCTCTTAAAATTTCCTGTTCTATCAATGTACTGTCGACTTCTTCCGCGAAATCCACAAATGATTCATCAACCAATAAATTAATGTTATTCTCTTTTGTCCATGCAATCAGCCTCTTCATATCAGCTTTTCGGATATAATTCCCGGAGGGATTATCGGGATTGATGACTATCATTGTCCGGATTTGTTTATCCCCAAAAAAGCTGATGAGATCTTCCGCAGTATATGCAAAATTACTGTTTGACGGCCAAAAAGCAATAATATCATTTTCCTGATACCGATGAGGATACTCTTCGAATGTAGGTCTCACAATACCGATTGTACCCGTCATTTTTCCCATAAAAGCCTTGATCAGTTCAGCCGCACCATTGCCCACAAGAATATTGTCCTGATGTACCCCAAAATTTTTGGAGGCCAGCAGGCTATTAACTTTCATTCCGGAAGGATACTGAGTTAACAACATTTCAAAATTGGCTTTTATTTCTTCTATCATCCTACGCGGCGGAAAATAAGGGTTTACCAAATAACAGAAATCTATAAGCTTTGGATATCTCCAATATCCGCCGTAACGTTCCTGTAATAATTCTACACGTTTTTCTTCATCGGAAATAAACATAGACTCTGCAATATCCAGATCCTGAATATCATCTATTTCATACCAAAGTTGACCGTTTAGCCGCTTTGCTTTCATTACAGGTTCATCAAGCATCGTGATAACCCGAAGAACCTGTTCATAGTACTCATTAGCACCAAGTGCCTTCGAATATGCATCCAGGAATGGCACATAATATGTTTCCGAAAAGGACTTACTGAATTTATAAATATTAACTGTCTTATAATAGCTGCTTATTTCCTCAAATTTGAATTTGTTTCCCGGAACAAACGCTTCAATACTGTCATCTTCTCCTAACTTTACACACGTCCCATCCATCCAGTTGGCATACTTATCAACAAGTGCCAGTGTGTCACGGGAATCTTCCATCAAGAGATCGATCACGGCATCATCAAAAATAAGGTCCGATTCAAACAAAAGTGTATCTTCTTTACACAAATAATCCCTTGCCAGATATAATGAATAAATATTGTTTGTCTTATCATATATTGGGTTATTAACATAAACAATCGGAGTTTGGATATCCAAAGTTTTGATGTAATCCATTAACTTTTGGCCTTCAAAACCGATTACAATCACAATGCGGGATAAATGCCGTTTCTCAATCTGATGAAGCATACGGTCAATCATGGTAACCCCATTCACTTTTACCATACATTTTGTATTGTTCTGTGTCAGCTCCTTCAGCCGTCTGCCCATACCCGCAGCCAGAATAATTGCTTGCATGTATTCCACCTCTGTTCTTAATGTTAAAAGGTTTACCTTAACTACATTACATCCTGTACAATTCCATAAAATCCGAAATATTATTTATGCCATAATCAGTAAAGCTGAATCGATCTTTTACAAGAGCAATGCTATCATACCAATTCATGATCTCTTTCATATACGGTACATCAACACCTGCGAAATCAGCAATCTGAACTAAAATTTCCAATCCAAAGGTAAAGTCAGCGGTAAAATATCTTGACAGTAAATCGGGTATATATATACCATTAATCTCAACTGTAGGTGTTTTTAACCCTTTGAAACTTTGAATACTTGATATTTTTCTAGTGAGCTGCTCAGGAGTCTCACTCTCATAATGAATTTTTAAAGACTTTACATATGATAAATCAAAATAATCTAACGCTTTACACATCTTCTGTACTTCATCATCACATTCAAACAATAATTTAGAAGTCTCGTCATCCCATTCTTCATAGAACAATGGCACAGAATCATAAGTTACCCCTTCCTGATAGTCTTTAAAGAGGGTTCTCAATCTGGTCGTATGCAGTATTGGATTAGAAGGTGTCAATGTTAAATTCAGATAGTTAGGCAACGCGATGCAGGGCATATCAAAAATACCGGAAATCATGTCTCTGATTTCTTCTGTATTATGATGTGGCAATGCAGCAACATGAAGCTCTTTCCTATATCCTGTAGCGCAAACGCTTTTACCATACTCAACTAATCTTGCCACGCTTGGAACCCGCTGCAATCCAAAAAGCACAACTCCTTTTTCCAGACATTTTCTAAAAGCGCATTCACCGCCACCGGTGCCGGGTATTAATCCTATTTTAGTGCCTGCCTCCATATATGGATAAACTTTATCCGCTACATCTTTCATACAGAATGCAGGTACTGTTACAAAAATAATATCGGCATCACCAAACGCTTTATCGGCATCACTTGTCGCACCAACAATATCCCCCTCGTGAATCGTCATTCCCTTATCATCTACAATATACAGATGACTATGAAAACGTTCCGGTTTAGAAGTAAAGAGCATCACCTGATGTTGTTTTTTTGCACAATGAACAGCAATTTGTGTCCCTATATTACCACCGCCGACTACTGTTATATTCATAGACTTTTCCTCACAGAAGCTAAAATAAGCTTACTATATCTTTGTAAATATATTCACTGGCGCTGCACTCGCTCCGTTTCATGTAATCCAACTCGGCATCAAAAATCTGCTGCCTCTTGTCGCTTAATACATCATTCCCGTTAATAATGACTTCCTGCAAGAATTTCTCTATTTCAGCATAATCTTCTCCTTTCGCGGTATAATCTGCCTCGAGCAGAATTTTCCCTAAAGGATTAAACTCCTGTCCCTCTCTTAGCAAGAATAATAACGGTTTATGTACATACATATATTCTGCCAAAAAAGAGCTGGAATCCATAATCATTCCGTCCGAAGTGTCAAAATAAGCCAAATAATCAGATTCCTGCACCACCTTAGCATTCGGCAGAGAATTCCACTCTTCCAAATATGCATCGTATGCTTCATAGCTGTCAAACACCTTCTCCTCCACTGCTCTTAATCTCAGGTTGGGATGCGGTTTAAAGACAAAGGATACCTCATTACAATACTTCTTAGCCAAATATATGAGGAAATAAACGTTTTTTTGAAAAGTAGCATATTTTATGAGTGAACTCTCCGATATAGAATGATGGGGTGCAATGATTACCCTTTTCATATCCTGACACTTTATCCCGTCCGGAATTTGCCAAAGCTTTCTTATTTCGTCCTCACTCCAAACCCTATTCTCATAAAAGAAATCCATCTTTGCATAGCCTGAATATAAAATATTTTTCCCATGTAGAAGTCCATATTCCTGATAACCGCGGACATCCCGTTCTGAGTCGGCATATATGTGCATCATCATATTCACAAACTCGTTATTATATACAGCCTCTTTCACATATAATCCGGATCCACCATCTGAAACATGAATCCCATAGGCCATATAGTAATTCAGAGTCATAAGCGGAAAATTAATAATCTGAAGTTCTACAGGCATAGATTGTATCCATGGCGTAGAGTGCATCACAATATCCGGCATACCTCCCATTTCCTGCCAGGATACAGGTACATTAAACTCCTCATTACATCCGCCCCTGACTTCGTACCCATTCTTTTCAAAAAACCCGACCGTCTGAAGATAAGTATCTCTTCTACTCTCCAAATCCCGATCTACTAACGGGCTGACCACTATATAGCACTCCACCCTGTCGTCCTGCTCCAGCATACGATATACTTTTTCCAATCCCCATTCTGCCGCCGATATGACAAGAAAAGCAATTTTAATCTTTTCGCCTCTCGCGCATTTCCGGCTGATCTCTGCGGTACCACATTTCACAGCCAAATCAAACACCTGTTCATAAAGCCTGTCCGCGCCCTTTAACTCATCAAGAAGATTAAATACCGCATACAAATACGCATACGTGTATTTCTCCGGAATACTTTCTTTCGAAAAATCTCCCTGCTCTATTCCATCCATCAAATCATTCAACAAATTAATACATTGTTCCTTTAAATCCATAACCGCTCTACACCTCACTCTTTTACCCGCTTCAAACACCAATTTCCTGGTTTCTTCAAACACCCGCCATCTTGTGCATTAACAACACTCTTTCTGCACGTAACTCTTCATGGATTTATTTTATAATGTATGATACTATAATACCATGGAAACGAAAATTATGCACCCGATATCGGTGTGTATCATAGCCAAAAATGAAGAAAAAAGGATTGAGAAATGCCTGGCATCCGTCAAACCATACGGTTTTGAAATCGTTGTGGTGGATACCGGTTCTGTTGACCGCACGAAAGAGATTGCCTCTCGATACGCTGACAAGGTACTGGACTTTGTCTGGTGCGATGATTTCTCTGCCGCGAGGAACTTCTCCCTGCGAGAGGCAAGCAACAACTGGATCTTCATGCTGGACTGTGACGAGTGGATCAAAGAAATTGACGTGGAGGAGCTTAATTTCTTCCGCAAACACCATGCAGACAGTGTTGGTGCCATTTCCAGAGAGAATCTTGTCACGGAAAAGGGGCAGCTCGTCCTGAACAATACAGACCATACGGAACGCTTCTTCAACAGGAAGCTTTATCACTATACAGGCATTATCCATGAGCAGTTGACACCCATACGGGGCAATGAGCTGCCATGCCTTCTGTTACATACTACGATAGAGCATACCGGCTATGACATGACACCGGAAGAACAGGAAGCCAAGAGCAAAAGGAATCTTACCCTGCTCCACAAGCAACTTGAGCAGGAGCCTGAGAATCCCTATGTATATTATCAGCTCGGCAAGGGCTATGAAATTATCAGGGACTATGAGTCCGCCTGCAAATATTACGGCAAGGGACTCTACTTTGACGTAGACCCGTCTCTCGCCTACGTACAGGCGATGGTGATCTCTTACGGCAATGCCCTGCTGCTCACCGGACAGCCTGAAGCCGCACTGGGATTCGAGCAGATTTATGAGGAGTTCGCTACTACCGCGGACTTCATATACCTGATGGGCCGCATCTACACGGTAAACGAAAAGTACCCTCAGGCAGTCGAGCAGTTCATCAAGGCAACAACTTTTGAGACGTGTAAATTTCACGGTGCCAACAGCTTCCTGAGTTTCTACCAAATCGGCCTCATTTGCGAGAAACTGGGCGATACGGATAACGCTCTTGCCTATTATCGCAAGTGCGGCGATTATCCGCCCGCCTTAGATAGAATGACACAGTTGTCATCTATTTCTGTACGTTCTGATACTAAGCGAATCGTGCTTTTCGGCAGTGATATTTTTATTCTGCAATACATTATGGAAGGGTATCAGCAGGCGTTTTGCAAAATGGGTTATGAAACCTTTGTTTTTCCCACTACTGCAACACAGGAGGAATTCACCGCAAACGCCGAGAAACTCTTTCTGTTCCATGAGCAGGGCATTGATGCGGTGATCACTTTTAACAACCGCGGATTTCTCATGCCTATAGACGGGCAGGGTTCATTGTGGGACAAGTGGAACATCCCTTGCTATAATCTGTTAGTCGATCACCCCATGTACTATTTCGATACGTTAGATCAGAGTCCGGCTCAGGGAGTCGTCATCTGCTCAGACAGAAACCACGTGAAATATGTGGAGCGTTTCTATCCCACAGTGCAGGGTTCCCTGTTTCTGCCTACGGGCGGTGAGGAATTGCATCCGGATCAGCCCGGGAAACCGATTGCGGAGCGTGATATCGACGTGCTCTTTATCGGCAGTTACAAGTACCATGCAGATTATGTATACGATGCCATAGACGAGGCAGTGATGGACATATTGATCGGCAGCCCGCATATGACATTCGAGCAGGCGCTGGAAACGTATCTGAGACAGGTACAGTCCGACTTATCGGATGCAGCGCTGAAACTGATGGTTGAAAAACACCGTTTTGTGGAGACAAATCTCTGTGCCATGTACCGGATGGAAATCATCCGTGCCTTGACAGACTCGGGGATTACCGTATCGGTGTACGGCGAGGGTTGGGACCAGACCGACCTGATCGGACAGCCGAACTTTGACTGCCATCCGCCTGTCACCTTTGCGGAGGGTCTGGCTCTGATGGAGAACAGTAAAATTGTGCTCAACCAGATGGCATGGTTTAAGGACGGAGGAAGCGAGCGTATTTTTAATGCCATGCTGCAGAAATCTGTATGTGTTACGGACGACAGCACCTATCTTCGAGAGCAATTTCCCGACGGGGAAGACATTGTATTCTACTCCCTGTGCGAATTGGAAAAACTGCCGGAGCTGGTGAGCGGTCTGTTGCAAGATACCGACCGCATGCAGCATATTGCAGACTGCGGCTATAAAAATGCGGCGGCTCACCACACTTGGGCTCACCGCGCCGCGGAACTTGCCGAGTTATTACAGCGCTAACACTATAAGGCTGCTATATTACTACAGTCTGACAGAATTACCGAGGAAGGGAATCCGATATGGATAAATTAATCAGCATCATTATCCCCTGCTATAACGTAGAGAAATATATCGACAGATGTTTTGACTCACTGCTTGCCCAGACCATCGGGTTTGACAAACTGGAGATCATCATGATAGACGACTGCTCCACGGACCGTACATGGGACAAGATGACCGCAATCGAAGCCTCCCATCCCGAATCTGTCATGATCATCCACTGTGACGAGAACGGACATCAGGGACGTGCCAGAAACATCGGATTGCAGTATGCCTCCGCTCCCTATGTGGGCTATGTGGATTCTGATGACTGGATCGAACCTGATATGTATGAGAAACTGTATCAGAAGATGACCGAGCATCAGTGTGACATTGTCATGTGCCAGAACTGGCGTGACACCGCTCTCTCCGGTCAGATACTTGCACCGAAACTGACAGGTGATGCGAATCGTCTGCTTGAGATCGACACCGTGGAGAAGCGCAAGATTTTTATCGCCTGCGGCTCCATCGGCTACGGCGCATGGGATAAGCTCTTTACAAGGGATTTTCTGGTACAGAACGATATCTTCTTTCCGGAGGGTCTGGCGTACGAAGACCATTTCTTCGCAACTCTGTTGTATTTCTATGCGAAGAGGGTCTATATACTGGAAGAAAGACTCTACCACTACTATATAAATCCGGCCTCCACAGTACTCTCCCCCAATGCCACCCATCACTTCAATATCCTGACTGTGGACAAACTGATGTGGGAGGAATGCGAAAACCGCGGTTTCCTGACCGAGTATCGCAAGGAAGTGGAATATCAGTTTCTGACACTGTGTTATCTGGCCGCCATGAAGATGATCAGCCTGCGGCTGACACATGTCCCCTACGATTTCTTCCTGGAGTTAAAGGAAGAGACCTTAAAAAGAGTCCCCGATTACCACAGTAATCCCTATATCAAAGACTATGTGACCGAACTGAATCAGATGCTTCTGCAGCTTCTGGATCTGCCCATCAGCGAACAGGACTTGAACGCTGTCTGCAATGCCATACGCATAAAGCATACCAAGGGTTCTCTGCAAATTTATGTTATGACACACGTGTCATTCGATGTGCCGCAGGATCCAATTTACCATCCACTCCATGTAGGGCGGGCCTTAAAGGAGGATTTGGGCTATCCGGGCGACGACAGCGGAGATAATATTTCATCCCTGAACATGTATTACAGCGAGTTGACCGGCCTGTACTGGGCATGGAAGAATGTGCGCAATACGGAGTACATCGGATTGTGCCATTACCGGAGATATTTTCTGAATCAAGATAACAGGTTGATGTCCAAGGCGGATTTCATGCCGATTCTGGAGAAATATGATGTCATTCTCTCGCAGCCTGTCGCTTCCGAACAATGCTATCGTGACATCTATGCGGAGGCACATAATATACATGATCTGGAGGTTGTCGGGGAAGCAATCGCAGCGCTTTACCCTGACTGTGCGCCTATTTTTGAGGAAGTTCTTGCCGGCAATAAGCTTTACTGCGGTAATCTGTTCGTGACGACCAAAACATTGTTTGATGACTATGCGGAGTGGCTGTTCTCAATTTTTGCAGTTGCTGAAAAACATATTGATGTCAGCACTTATGATGATTACCATAAACGGGTTTATGGTTTTCTCTCCGAACAGCTCCTGTATGTATGGGTACGTTACCGGAATCTGACTCACTACGAGGCACCGATCGGATTTACTCAGGAGAAGGCAGAGACCCGCACCTTAAAAGAGCAGCTTGCCGCCCTATTCCGGGAACGCAGAATCAAAGAAGCCCACGCGCTCTTCCTTGAGACCATGAGAGCCCGACCCGATGTGATGCTTCCCGGTTCTGATTTCGGACAGGAACTGGAGACAATTCTTCACATCATTCAGATCTGTCTGGAAGATGAAAAGCAGGGTCGCCCTTCCATGCTGGAACATTCTACCGATTTGAATGAACTGATACGGCAATATACTAAATCACCGCACTAAAAAGAGGAGATCATAATGAGATTTGTTCTGTTTTACGAAGTAACAGAATCCTTTAATTACTTCACCGATGAGATTGCAAAAGAACTGGCTAGGCGCGGACATGATATCTTTATTCTGGATCTGATTCATCCGACCGGGCCATCTCATTCCACGCAGGAACTCATGTCTTTCTGTGAACGGAAAGTGGATGCGGTAGTCTGCTTTAACCGTGTCGGCATTCATGACGACAATTATATTAACCTGTGGAATATGATGGATGCCTGCGCTCTCCATATCTTGATGGATCACCCTCTCTGGATGCATCCGAGTATGGAGAAACATCCTAACAAATATATCCAGTTCTGTCCGGATGAGGAGCATGTGAGATATGTAAAAAGATACTTCCCTAACGTGGAACACGTCGAATTTCTGTCGCATGCCGGAACATTCGATGATAAGCCGGTCATCCCCTATGCGGACAAAAAGTATGACATCGTTTTTTCAGCCTCGTATTTCACGCCGGAGAACAGATTGCAGCCATTAGAAAAAATCTACCCCAAGGATTCTCCCATGTATCAAATCTGCCTTCAAATCGGTGAGGATCAGATTGCTCACACCGAGAAATCCCTGATTCAGTCGGCACTTGACGTTCTGGATGCCAACAACATGCCCTTGAGTGACAACGCAGTTAAAACTATAATGCGAAGCCTGAGTGCCGTCAATTGGATGGTTCGGATGTTTTACCGCGGCAAAGCAGTACAGACGCTTGTTGATGCAGGGCTTCCGGTACATGTATTGGGGAAGGGCTGGGAAAACCACCCCTGTGCCGGCGCAGACAACATGCACATCTTACACGGTCACATTGGTTTATCAGACACTTTCGACTACATGAAAGATGCACGCATCAATCTGAATGTCATGCCTTGGTTTAAGGAAGGTACACACGACCGCATCTTCAACACGATGCTGCGCCACTCTGTCTGTCTGACTGACTCCAGCACATGGATTGACAGCCATTTTGAGGACGGAAAAGATATTGCACTGTACGATTTAAAGCAATTGGAGAAACTTCCTGAAATTGCGGACTATTGGCTAAACCATCCCATCAAGGCTCAGGAGCTAATTGAAAGAGCCTATGAAAAGACTGCCGCAAACTATACGTGGGTCAACTGCGTGGACTCCTTGTTGGAGTCACTGGAGCGGTGCTATCATATTAGGTAGTAAATCTGTGCAATTGTAAAACACCGAACTACAACCAGGAGATACGATAAATGAGATTTATATTATTCTACGAACACGCGGAGGACTATAATTATTTCACCGGTGAGATTGCACAGGAACTGGCCGGACGCGGACATGAGATATTCATTCATGATTTGGCAAACCCGTCCAGACCGTCCTACTCCATGCAGGAACTTATGACCTTCTGTGAGAAGAAAGTGGATGTGGTAGTCTGCTTTAACCGTGCCGGTATCCACAACGATACTTTTATCAATCTGTGGGACATGATGGATGCCTGTGCGCTCCACATTCTGGTGGATCATCCGCTGCGGCTGCATCCTACTATGGAAAAACATCCTCGCAAATATATCCAGTTTTGCTCTGATGAGGAGCACGTAGCCTATGTGAAAAGATATTTCCCCACCGTGGAACATGTCGAGTTTCTGGCACATGCCGGAACACATGATGATAATCCGCCCATCCTGTACACGGATAAAAAGTATGACATCCTCTTTTCGGCGACTTACACGCATCCGGAAGGCAAGCTTTCGGAATTGGAAGCCCTTTTCCCGAAGGACTCTTCCATGTATCAGCTTTTCATGCAGATTGAAAGTGACCTGAGAGCGCATACGGAGAAATCTCTGATTCAGGCGGTACTGGATGTTTTAAACACCAACAATATGCCCCTGAGCGATAATGCTGTGAAAACCATTATGCGCAATATGACGCCTATCGACTGGATGGTGCGCATGTACTACCGCGGCAAGGCGGTGCAAGTGCTCGTAGATGCCGGGCTGGACGTTCACGTGCTGGGGAAAGGCTGGAAAGAGCACCCGTCTGCCGGTGCGGATAATCTGCATATCCTTACTGCCGACCGCATTAATCCGGCAGCCACCTTTGATTATATGCGAGATGCTCGTATTAACTTAAATGTCATGCCGTGGTTTAAGGAAGGCACGCACGAGCGTATTTTCAATGCGATGCTGCGCCGTTCAGTCTGTCTGAGCGACTCCAGCACTTGGATAGACCGCCATTTCGAGGACGGAAAAGATATTGCACTATACGACTTAAATCAACTGGATAAATTGCCTGATATTGCGGACTATTGGCTAAACCATCCTATTGAGGCGCAGGCGCTGATTGAAAGAGCCTATGAAAAGACTGCCGCAAACTATACGTGGGTCAACTGCGTTGATTCTATGTTGGAGTCTCTGGATCGGTGTTACGGGATTCATTAGAAATCAATATATATAAGAGCAACATTGTGATTTATACCGTTCTACGGTAAATTATTAAATGATAGGAGTCGCCTATGCTTCCCATATCCATATGTATCATTGCCAAGAATGAGGAGTCAAATATCGAGAACTGTTTAAAGCCGCTGAGAGTGTATGACTGGGAGATTATTGTCGTTGATACCGGATCCACGGACCGCACAAGGGAAATAGCCGGTAGATACGCCGATAAGGTGTTGGATTATACCTGGTGCGATGATTTCGCCGCGGCAAGAAATTATTCCATCGGCCAGGCGTCACACGATACTATTCTGGTCATCGACAGCGATGAGTATCTGACGGAAGTCGATGTGGAAGCGATGCAACAGCTTGCATCGCAAAATCCTACGTCCGTTGGACTGCTCTCCCGCGAAAACCACTATCAGCTGAACGGAACAGACAGCGTTTACGTTGATCTTGTGGAACGGCTTTTCTCAAGGAAATACTATCACTATGAGGGAATCATCCACGAACAGGTTCGTCTGCGTGAACCTGACCGTTATACATATGAAACTTATCAAATCCCGCTTATCCTCAATCATTCCGGCTACAGCGGAAGTGAGGAATCCTTGAGAGAGAAAGCAATGCGCAATATATCCTTGTTGGAGAAAAATCTCGAAACCCACCCCGACAATCCGTATACCTATTTTCAGATTGGACAGGCATACAATATGATTCATGATGACGTGAACGCATGCCTGTACTACGGCAAAGGACTCTCCTACGACGTTGACCCCGCCGCGGAGTATGTACAGATGATGGTGATCGGCTACGGATATGCGCTGTTACATCTTAACCGCGCCGAGGAAGCGCTGGGGTTAAACGGTGTCTATGACGCCTTCGCAGTCTCTGCGGACTTCTTTACCCTCATGGGGCTGATTTATCTCAGAAACGGACAGTATATGAATGCGCTGCTGGAATTCGTCAAAGCCCTATCCTGCGATAAGGCCCATGTGGTGGGTTCCAATAGCTTTATCCCCTCCTACAACATTGGTCTGATCAATGAGATGATGGGGGATACGGAAGCGGCACTGATGCACTACAGGAAATGCGGAGATTTCCCAATGGCACTGGAGAAGATTCAGGAACTGACAAATTAGTATTTTTAAAACGAAAAAAGGAAAACCCTGTATTGTATGCAAAAAAAGACCCCGGAGAGTTCTCCGGGGTCTTGGTAGTTACTAAGCAATGTTTATTAGCCAAGTAAGGACAGTGCCAACTGGTTAGTCTGGTTAGCCTGTGACAGCATTGATGTACCAGCCTGCTGCAGGATGTTGTTGTT
>JAFLTD010000061.1 GCA_022510625.1 Lachnospiraceae bacterium | reverse complement strand
TTATGCAGGATGCGGGGCTTATTGATGTAGCCACGCAGAGAGACTATATGACAGTAATGTCTAATACTATGTCAGAGGAAGATTTCCGCCGTTTACAGAGAGACGGTTATCATCCCGGGAACATGGAAATCAAAGAGGTTGTTACCATTGTCGACAAGATCAAGGCCGAGCTTATAAAAGGCGGAACTCAGGTCGCCGGATACACGGATGACTTGGATGCAGAGACACTTAAGCAGATTACAGGCAGTGAAGCTTTTGCCAGAGAACTCTGCAAGCAGTTCAAGCTGCATGACATTCCCATTACAGAGGAGAATGTGGCAAGCGCCAAGCAGGCGTATGACAGAGCTATGGAATTGCAGACACCTGAAGACGGCACGGCGAAATATATGGTGGAGAACCGTATGGAGCCCACGATAGACGAGTTGTATCTCGCCGGTTACAGTTCTACTGCGGACAGCAGGCAGAGTCACGGTTATTATGCCGAGGATTCGGGCGGCTATTATGCTAAGAAGGCTGAGGAGTATAACTGGGAACAGCTACAGCCCCAGATGGAAAAAGTGCTGGAGGAAGCAGGATTAGAAATTACGGAGGAAAATCTTGCCGAAGCACAGTGGCTGATAGAGGCGGGTATTCCCTTGACGGCAGAGTCCGTGAGCAGACTGCATGAGATTCGTCAGGTAACATTTCCTCAGGACATGGAGCAGATTTTGTCGGCTGTTGCCGCAGCGATTGCGGACGGTCATGCTGCCGGCAAGGCCAATCTGGCGGACGGCAGGAGCAACTTGGAGAAAGCTGCCGACTATGTGGAAGCTTTTGAGCAGATCAGTGATGAAGCCGTAGACCAGACAGCGACGGAAGGTAATGAGCTGAACCTGCGCAACTTACAGAATACGCAGGAGCAAATAAATAAATACGGTGTGGCGGATTGGACGACTGAGCAGATCAGTGCAAGACATCAGTTGGAAGAAGTGAGGCTGATGATGACGATAGAAGCCAATCGGATGCTTTTGGAAAGCGGATATTCCATCGATACGGCAGGGCTGGAGAAGTTGGTGGAAGAGCTCAAGCGTATCATGGAGGAGCGGACGCTGTTCAAAGTAACCGACTTCGCAGACGCAGCCGATCAGGCAGCATTATTCGAAGAGACGCAGCAGAAGATAGCGGAGATTCCTTATCTGCCGGCAGCAGTTCTTGGCGGATATATTTCCGAGGAAGAGCTGTTTACGTTAGACAGCGTGCACGAGAGCGGTACCGCGCTCAAGAATGCGTATGAAGCCGCAAGAGAATCCTATGAGACGTTGATGACCGCACCCAGAGCAGATATGGGAGATTCCATCCGCAAGGCGTTCCGCAATGTGGATGACATTCTCACCGACATGGGACTTGATACGAGCGAGGAGAATCGCAGGGCTGTTCGGATATTGGGATATAACAGCATGGATATCACCGGCGACAATATGGATGCAGTCAAGAAATATGACATGGAATTGCGGCATGCTATCCGCAGAATGACTCCGGCGGCTACACTGCAGGCAATCAGAGAGGGCAGAAATCCTCTGAACATGTCCATAGAGGAGCTGAACAAGTATCTGGATGACAGTGATCTGGAGATCACGGCTAAGGAAGAGAAATTCAGCAAGTATCTGTATAAGTTGGAGAAGAATCACGACATCAGCGAGCAGGAGCGAGAGGCGTACATCGGTATCTATCGTATGTTCAGACAGCTCGAGAAGACAGATGATGCAGCGGTGGGAAGTCTCCTGAAAGAAGGCGCACAGCTTACATTCAGCAATTTGTTGACCGCTATGCGCAGCACGAAGAAGCAGGGCATGGATTATACCGTGAATGATTCTTTTAACGGTGTAGACGGAGTCTCCCTTAACAAGTCTATCACCGAGCAGATACTCAGCGGATTCTCCGATCTGGATTTAGGCGCCGCAGATGAGCAGGCTGCAGGCGGACAACAGGGAAGAGACGCTGCGCAGGATATGTCGGGATACTATAATCGACTTGCGGGCGAGATTGCAGACAGTCTGGAGCCCGAGATGCTTAATCAGATGGAAATTCGTCCCGATATGACGATGGAAGAGTTCGCGGATGAACTTTATCGGATGTCAGCAGACGAACAGCTGGAAGCGGCGTACTTGAGCGAGCAGGTACAGCAATACAGCGATTTGAACATAGTGGAGGATGCGGTAATCAGGGAGTTGCTTGCATACAAGCAGCCGATTACGGCGGATCATGTGGCTGCTGCCGCACAGCTTCGTAAAAATTCAGGATTGCTGTTTAAGAAGCTGAATGAAATCGACAAATCTGCCGATAAAAATAAAGTAAAGGATGCGGCGGACCGTTTGCTTAATAAGCTGACAGACAAGGACAGCGCAGTACATGCGTACGATGACATGCGGGAAACCTTTGCCGACATGTTGGAGGAAGCGCAGGAGGAGAGCGTATCCTATCTGGACCTTCGCACTTTGCAGAGCTGTCGCAAACAATTATCTCTGGCGGGTAATCTTGCGGGTGAGGAAAACTATCAGATTCCGGTTGAGGTTCACGGAGAGTTGACGGCAATCAATCTGAAGATACTGCACGGCGGTGAGGAAGGCGGCAAAATTACGGCGACAATGGACACCGAGCATTACGGACGGGTAACGGCACAGTTCCATGTCAGGAACCACACCGTGTCCGGCTATATCGCATGTGACAGCGAAGACGGTGCACACAGACTGCAGGAGAGGGAGAAGACCTTCAAAGAGGCACTTTTCACTGAGGCGGAAGGCACAGAGCAGCCGTTTAAAGAAGGAAGCATAGGAATCATATACAGTAAGGAAAGCAACGTGGCGGACTTCGCTGGAGAAGCAGCGGGACAGAATACGCAGATTGAGACAGCGGATTTATACAGGATAGCCAAGGCGTTTATCACTTCTGTAACAGCATAAAGGAGGAAATTTCATGAAAATCAGTTATAATGCAGCGGCAATGTACGCAAACAACGCAGCGAATATGGCGGACAACAGGGTGTCGCAGTCATTGAAAAGACTGTCTTCCGGTTTGAAAATCACGTCGGCTAAGGATAATCCGTCAGGATATGCGATCGGACGCAGAATGAATGCACAGATCGGTGGTTTATCAGTAGCGACGCGGAATTCCAACAGAGGTATCAACATTGTTGAGACGGCGGACGGAGCATTGACGGAAGTACATGAAATGCTTCAGAGAATGAATGAGCTTGCAATTAAGGGTGCACACGGGGTTCTTACGACAGATGACCGTGAGATGGTCAATGCAGAGATGAAGCAGCTGAAAGAAGAAATTACAAGAATTTCCACTGATACCGAGTTTAACGGACAGACTCTTCTGGACGGCAGTTTTGACTTGAGGGGCTATACGAACAGCCAGGTTGCCAAAGTCGATTATTACAGCGACGAGGTGCTGGTAAATGTGTATGAAATCGATGCGTTGACGGTATTTTACAACGATGACGGAACTATTGATTTGGATGCAACGAGCGCAAGCTTTGTGCGCGGTGCAAATTTCCCTTCCGATGCAAGAGTTACTGCGGTAGGTCAGGATAAGATAACGATTACGGCTTCTCAGGATTTCGAGATAACGATTGCTGTTGACCTTGAGCATGCAGATGGCTATCCGAATGTGAAGGAAGTCAAATTGGCGCCGGCATCGCCGGCAAAAGGGAACCCGGGTGATGCGGATTATGTCCCTGCCAAATCGTTGACACTTGACATCACAGGTATCGGTTCGCTGGATCTGCAGACCGGAGCTAACGAAGGTCAGCAGCTCAGAATCCGTATCCCTACCATTTCCCTTGACAGACTTGGCATCGAGAGAACGGAAGTGACCACAGAGGAAAGCAGTTCCAGAGCCATAACGGAAATCAAAGGGGCAATCCAGTATGTATCGGATGCACGAAGCAGACTGGGTGCTTACCAGAACCGCTTAGAGCACACGATCAACAATCTGGATGTCAGCAGTGAGAATATGACGGCCTCCTATTCTAATATTATGGATGTGGATATGGCGGAGGAGATGACCACCTACACAACGCAGCAGGTAATTGCGCAGGCGGCGGTTTCCATGCTTGCACAGGCGAATGAGAGACCTTCCCAGGTGCTTCAGTTGTTACAGTAATATTGCGTGAAGGAGAGAGGATATGACCACAGAATTAAAGCAGGAATATACCCTGCGTATCACGCAGGCTAATAAAACGCAATTGATCACGATTCTGTATGAAATGGTTTTGCTCTACATTGATGAGGCAGAAAACGCATTGGATGACGGTAATAAGATGGAGTTTAGGAGCGCAATCCGCAAGATTCGCGGATGCATGAATGAGTTGACGGCATCCTTAAACTTCGAATATGAACTGGCTCAGAACTTTTTACAGCTTTATCTGTATGTGAACAGAGAGCTTGTCAAAGCATCCTCGCATTATGAGAAAGAGAATTTGGAGCATGTCCGACTTGTAATCGAACAGCTTCACAAGGCGTATGAGCAGATTCAAAATCAGGACACGTCAGGACCTGTCATGGGCAATACCCAGACCGTTTATGCCGGTCTCACGTACGGCAAAAATACCTTGACGGAAAATCTTGCGGATCCCGGCACCAACAGAGGTTTCCGCGTATAGATAGAATTAACTGATGACTGTTCAGCACTTCAGGACAGTTATGAAAACAGTGATAAAGCACGATAAGTTTCATTTTGTTCATCTTCAGGCAGCAGATTTTTTTCTGTTGCCTGTTCTATTAAGTATTTATATCGTTTCAGAATCGCATTCACTTCATAGATGTAGCAGTCGATCAAATCAGGGTCGGTCACGTTGTCGAAATTCGAATATGCGATCTCAAGGGCGTATCTTGTCTGTGCCAACTCTTCGCGCAGCGTCATTTTTCGGCAGTCCACGATTACATCCGTGTTCTCAAAACCGTTGGAACTTTGATGAAAAAAAACTTTCATATTGCTACCTCCAAAAGTATGTCTTAGTTAAGTATAGGTAAAATATGGATAAATATTCATGGAATATTCAAAGAAAGTAGGACATATTGTTATTAGTAGACAAGACTTTGAGGAGATTCATATGGGAAATGCGGGCGGAATGTTGGCGATTCTGGGTGTATGTCTGATCGTTCTTATTATTGGCGCAATGGGAAGAAAAGTGGAGTGGCTGGTTAATTTTATTTTGCGGGCAGTTATGGGAACAATAGGGATATACTTTCTGAATTACATATTTGCATCACAACATATTTCTGTTGCCGTCGGGATCAATCCGTTTACGATTTTGACATCCGGAATCCTTGGATTTCCTGGGATTGCCGTACTTTACGGAATTCACTTTTTCAAAATATTGTAGGTTTTTCACAAACTTCTTTTTTCCGTAAAATAAATCTGGACAAGTCTCAAAAATGTGTTTATAATTCAATTCACAACTCAAGAAATTCTATGTGAAGCGAAAACTATTTACCGCTTTACTCTATTGCCGTCACGGCATCGGGAAGTTCATCCCATGTATTTCATTGAGTCAGACTAAACTATCATATGGAGGTGATTCTATTGGACTGAGGTATTATCAATCTCTGCTGCTTCTGTTACTTCTTCTTGCGGCACTCGCAGATCTTAAGACGGACCGTATTCCCAATGGGTTCGTTTTGTTTGGCATCATTATGGGTGTGTCAGGAAATCTATGGAACAATTTAAGCCTTCGGCAGACAGCCGTTTCTATGTTTCTCGCGTTTCTGCTTTTGTATCCTTTGTTTAAGATTGGTGCGTTAGGGGCCGGTGACGTCAAGATATTTATGATGATCGGAAGTTTTTGGGATGCGAGAGCGCTCCTAACGGTTTTGGCGGCAGCATTTGTGATAGGTGCGCTGTGTTCCCTGATTAAGCTCTTGGCAGAACATAACGGCAGGGAGAGAATGTATTATTTTTGGTCTTACATATCAGAAGTTGTACGGACACGGCAGTGGAAGATCTACGGAGAGCATATGGCACAAGATTACGAGCGTTACCGCAAGAATAAGATACATTTTACAATTCCGGTCTTATTCAGTGTAGCACTGCGCATAGGAGGGGTGATTTGAAACAGAAAGTATTTGCAATCTGCGATATTGAGGAAGCTTACGCATTCAGACTGACAGAATATATGCTGGAGAAAGTCAGGCTTCCGTACACATTGCATTTATTTACCAAGGTAGAGGAGTTGCAAAATTTTATACAGCAGCAGAAGATAGGAATTCTGCTAATTGCGGAGAATGCTTTGCAGCTGCTGCGGGAAGAGAATATCAAACAGCAGGCGGAAGAAATATTTGTTCTTCAGGAAAACGATACACCCAAGAGAGAGGACCTGTGTTATATCAGCAAATTTCAAAGTCCGGAAAAAATAGTGGAGGCGCTGACCGATTCGATGGCAGAGTCGATGGATTGGAATTTCGGAGATGTTGCTGAGAATACAGCAGTGAAATTGATCGGACTTTATTCCCCCATCAAGAGGTGCCTGCAGACATCGTTTGCTTTGACCTTAGGGCAGATTCTCGCGAGAGAACATCGGACATTATACTTTAATTTCGAGAACTATTCGGGGTTCGGACAGATGCTTAAGAGGGAGTTTGCCATGGATATGATGGATCTCATGTATTATTTCCGCTGTGCCAAAGATAAACTGCCGCTGCGGCTGCCTTCCGTTGTACAGAATATTAACGGCTTAGATTATATACCGCCCATTCAGTCTCTTGCAGGAATGGGAGAGGTAAGCGGCAGCCAATGGTTGGAGCTATGCATGCATATTGCGGGGATAGGACAGTATGAGTATATTATCATGGATCTCGACGACGGAATGGAGGGATTATTTGACCTGCTACGACACTGTTACAGAATTTACACTATTACGAGAGACGATAGCTTTGCAGTCGCCAAGATCAATCAGTACGAGCAGATTTTGAAATTCAACGAGCTGGAGGAGATTGCAGATAAGACCGTCAAATGCAGATTTCCGGTGTTCAGAGAAGTTCCTGCGAGCCTGGATTTGATGACCCTCGGAGAACTGGCGGGATATGTGAAAGCAATTGTGAGAGAGGACCTATATGGAAAATAAAGAGCAGCGCAAGCATCAATTAATTGAAAAATTTGCGGAGGGTATCGATTATTCTACAGAGCGCACGGACACGGAAATGCAAGAGCTAATCGATGAGATGCTGATTAGGGAAAGTAAAGAGATTCCCATGACATTGGCAGAACGTAAGCAGCTTCGCAAAGAATTGTTTTATGCAATCCGTAAGTTGGATGTATTACAGGAATTGGTTGATGATTCCCACATTACAGAAATCATGATCAACGGTCCCGATTGCATTTTCATAGAGCGGGACGGGCGGCTTTATCAAAGTGACCTGCATTTTGAGAGTAAGGAGAAATTACAAAATGTCATTCAGCAAATCGTAGCGGACTGTAACAGGGTCGTGAATGAAGCATCGCCGATTGTGGACGCCAGACTGAGCAATGGGGCACGTGTCAATGTGGTTCTTAATCCGGTGGCATTAAACGGACCGATTGTAACGATACGGAGATTTCCTGACAAACCGATTATGATGGAAGATTTGATTTCCTACGGTTCCATTACTCCGGAAGTGTGCGAGTGGCTGAGCAAACTGGTACAGGCAAAATACAATATTTTTATTAGTGGCGGCACGGGTTCCGGAAAGACAACTTTCCTGAACGCACTGTCCTATTACATCCCAAAGGAGGAGCGGATTATCACCATAGAAGACAGTGCAGAGCTGCAAATCAGAGGAATCCCCAATCTTGTCCGAATGGAGACCCGTAATGCCAACGTAGAAGGATGTAGTGAAATTACCATAAGGGATCTAATCAAGACTTCGTTGCGTATGCGGCCAGATCGCATTATTGTCGGTGAAGTAAGGGGAGGAGAAGCTTTTGACATGATGCAGTGTTTGAATACCGGGCATGACGGCTCCATGTCCACGGGACATGCCAACAGTTCCAAAGATATGTTAAGCCGCCTGGAAAATATGATATTGATGGGAATGGAGATACCCCTTACGGCAATCAAGCAGCAGATTGCGTCCGGCATTGATATCATTATCCATTTGGGGCGTCTGCGGGATAAATCCCGAAAAGTACTGGAAATTGCAGAAGTGCTTGGTTTTGAGGAAGATGATATCGTACTTGGACCGTTGTATCGGTTCGTTGAGACCGGGGAGGATACGGAGGGTAAAATACTTGGCACGTTGCGGAAGGAGGGAGAGCTGATTTATGTCGAAAAGCTACAATCTGCCGGATTACAGTGAATATCGATTTCAGACAAAAGAGAGTGTTCTGTATATATCGGAAGGCATGCTGCTTGTGGCAGTAATCGGTTATTTCTTCTATAGGTCATGGGTGGCTTGTATGGGCCTTGCACCGGTTCTCATTCTTTTCCTGAAGGAGAAGAAAAAGGAACTTGCCAAAAAACAAAGGCTGGAGTTGGGTATTCAGTTTAAGGATTTGATTCTCGCCGTGGCGGCTAACCAAAAAGCGGGATATTCCATCGAAAACGCTTTTCGGGAATCCTACAGAGATATGGTAATGCTCTACGGCGAAGAAGAGATTATCTGTGAAGAACTCAAATATATCATTGTGGGATTAGATAACAACGTCGTTCTCGAGAAACTGTTATACAGCCTCGGAATGCGGAGCGGTCTGCCGGATATTATACAGTTTGCAGATATTTTTCTGATCGCTAAGCGCAGCGGCGGCAATATGACGGAAATTTTAGCCAAGACCGCAGCGGTAATCGAGCAGAAAGCAGAGACGGATAAAGAAATTCAACTTATGATAAGCGCCAAGAAAATGGAACAGAAGATTATGAACATAGTCCCGTTTCTCATTATCTTTTACGTCGGCAGTACCTCTAAGGGGTTCTTTGATGTGCTGTATCACAATCTGATCGGAATAATCATTATGACGGTGTGCCTGGGATTCTATATAGCGGCATACTTATTGTCCAGGCGGATTGTGGATATTGAAGTGTAGGAGAAGAGAGGAGCATGGCTGACAATGATACATATATATGTGACAATATTGGGAATTTATGTGCTGCTCTTTTTTCTGTCGTGGAAGGAGGAAGATAGAAATCCCTTTCGTAAAATGGCGGCTTACATTTTAAGGAAAAAACAGAGGATGTCCCATAGGGCGACAAGTAGGAAACATAGCCGAAAGAAAGACTGGGCACGGCGGCAGCTGGAGAATAAAATGAAAACCTTACAGCCCTTCACGCCTGCATCAGAACAAGTCAGAGAATATTATCTGTCACAGTACAGCACAATACTTACGGTATTATTTGCCGGAGTGCTTATCTGCTTTGCCACATGGTGGAGTGCGTACAATAATTCGCTGTTATTGGATGGCAGTTATATTTGGAGGAATAAGTACGGACAAGGGGATATTCCGGTTGAGCTGGTCGCTCAGATCGGAGGAGATGAGGAAATCTTTCAGTATATTGTGGAAGAGCGCAAATATACCGAAGATGAAGCGGAGGCGCTTTACAGGGATGCTATTCAACAGCTTTCATCAATCATTTGCGGATCAAACGAGAGTTTGGATGATGTGAGGTATGATTTGAATCTGATAACACGGATTGACGGATACCCATTTGACGTGTCGTGGGAGAGCAGCAGTTATGCGCTCGTCAATACCGCCGGAACAGTCAACAATGAAGAGCTGCAGGAGAGTGTAATCGTGATGCTTACAGCGGGTTTTCGATACGAGCAATGGGTGTGGGAGCATCAGATGTACGTGCAAGTCAATCCCAAGGTATACACCTACAGAGAAATGCTGCGCAGTCGAATAGAAGCATTGCTGCATATACAGGAGGAGCAAACCGGCACCACTGAGGTTATGGTATTGCCGGACAGCATGGAGTCTGAAACCATTATATGGAAAGAAATCATCAAGGACAGCAGCGGTTACCTTCTCATTTTAGTCATTTTGGCGGCAGGATTGATATATTTTGGGGCGGGAAAGGACCTGGATCGAAAATTGGATCAACGTAAGAAGGAACTCCTGCTGGATTATCCGGAAATCGTTAACAAACTGGCGCTGTATATGGGTGCGGGTATGACGATCAGAAATGCCTTTGTCAAAATGGGGGAGGATTACAAAAAACAGCAAAAAGAAAGGAGGAGATATGTGTATGAAGAAATTTTGATAACGTGCAACGAACTGCAAAGCGGAAGATCCGAGAATGAAGCTTACGATCATTTCGGTAAGAGATGCCAAGTGCCGGTGTATATGAAGTTAAGTACATTATTGTCGCAGAACATAAGAAAAGGAAGCAATGATTTATTATACATGCTGCGGCAGGAAGCGGATAATGCTTTTGCAGAGAGAAAAAATTTAGCAAAAAAATTAGGTGAAGAGGCAGGTACAAAGCTGCTTCTGCCAATGATGATGATGCTGTGCATTGTCATGGTCATCATTATGATACCGGCGTATTTTTCTTTTACTATGGGTTAGATGATAAAAAGGAGGATATAAAATGAAAAGCAGGAAAGATCAGAAAAGATTGAAAGGTATACAAGAGTTTCTGAAAGAAGAGGAAGGTATGGGAACGGTGGAAATTATACTGATTATCGTGGTATTGATTGGTTTAGTCATTATTTTCAAGACACAGCTTCGCAGTCTGGTGGAGACGGTCTTTGAAAAGATTACCAACGATAGCAACACAGTAATGTCATGAGGAGGGGATACATAACCGTATTCCTTACACTGTCCCTCACATTGATTCTGTCCCTTGTATTCATGCTGATAGAAGGGGCACGAATCAGTGCCGTGCGAATGAAATTTGAGTGTGTTGCCGATATCGGCATGAATTCGATTTTGGCAGAATACCATCGAGAATTGTTGGAGCAGTACGATTTGCTGTTCGTAGATATGTCATATGGGGGAAATTATGCGAATATTGGCAACACAGAGGCACATTTAAAAGGTTACATGCAGAAAAATCTGCGGGCGGAAAACAGTGGAACAGGATTCGGAAGCGGAAGCGTCAGAGATTTACTGGCTATGGATGTAGGAAAAGTACATATAGGACAGTACTCGATTGCATCGGACGAGCAAGGTGCAGTGCTTAAGAGACAGATTACGGATTACATGTCGGATTATCCGATGGGGGCAATATTGGAAAAACTTCATTCGGGTGTGTCCGATTTGGAGAGTTACGGTCTTGAGGCAAGAAATATCGAAGGAGAACGACAGAGCTATGAGGCGCGCATAGAGGAAATCGGGCTGCCGACACAGGAAGTGGAGGAGGGTGTTTTCGAGGAGGTTCCCCTAAATAATCCGGCAGATATTGCTAATGCCACAAGAAGCGGTGGGGTGTTGAATCTTGTGTTGGACAAGCCCTCCCAGGTGTCTGCTGTCAAGGTGGCATTGAGCGATTATATTTCTCACCGTTCTTACATGAAAGGAACCGGGGTGTGTGCAGAAGCAGCCTCGGTATCCGGGGAGCCGGACGATCTGGTATTTCAGGCATACCTCTTTGAAAAGTGCGGATTTTACGGAGAAGAACAGGACAAGACTCTGCTTAAGTACCAGATTGAATATATACTGTCGGGGCAGGATACAGACTGGCAGAATCTGGAAAATGTAGCCAAAAGACTGCTCAAGTGGCGCGAAGTGGCAAATGTTCTGTATATTCTTACGGACAGCACCAAGATTGCCGAGGCAGAAGCAATGGCACTCGCGCTGACGGCGGTAGCACTTTGTCCGGAATTGGCGGAGCCTGTGAAATACACAATACTGTTTGCCTGGGCATACGTGGAAAGTCTGCAGGATGTGAAGACGCTTCTTGCCGGCGGCAGAGTGCCGATTTTTAAAACCGCTGCTGATTGGAAGACAGGGATAAACAGTATTGAAAATGTGAGGGGAAGTTTGGCGGAAGACAGTGGCGGAAACGGATTAAGCTATCAAGAGTATTTGCGAATCATGCTGTTTCTGCAAAATGAAAGTACGAGGGCTTTCCGTGCTATGGATATTATGGAAATGGACATTCGTAGGACGGCTGGAAACGCAAGGTTCCGAATAGATGCATGCTTTGATACATATACAGCTGATTTGTCTGTGACAAGCGGTTTCGGTTATTCATATGAGATGAGCAGATGTTATGGATTTTACTAAAGGCGGGAGGTGACAAAAGATGCCCTTTTTACGATTCTTGCAACATAAATCTAAAAAATCGACAGCACATTCTCTCCGGGCATATCTTGATACCGTTCAAGGTAGTCATTTGATTCTATCTTTCTGCAGATCGATAAAGAGGGTGTCTTTTGCCATCTCCCGAAGGGTACATAATATTTGTGCACGGGGATCCATGACATTGGAAGCTGCGTTTGTCCTGCCTTTGTTTTTGTTTGCCGTCATCAACATCCTGTTTGCCATCAATATTATAGGAACACAGAGCAGAATTAATGCGGCACTGCATCAAACCGGCAACAAAATGGCGTTTGCGGGATACGTTTATGAACGCACTGTAGAAAACATTTTGCCGGACGGTCTGGCAGGCGTGACAATGACCGACTTATATGCAAAAGGTCAGATACTGGAATACGTTGGAAGAGATTATTTGAATCAATCATGCATCTCAGGCGGGGCAAATGGTATATCTCTTGCCGGGTCTTCTATTATGGGGAGCAGAGATATTGTTGATCTTAAAGTTTCTTATCGTGTGAAACCTTTTGCGGGCATCATGGGATTCGAGGGGTTTCATATGTCGCAGCGCTATTATGGAAAGGCGTGGACAGGATATGATGTGACACGATATGTGAGTGATATGCAACAGGAAGACCCCATGGTATACATCACCGAGACGGGTACAGTGTATCATTTGGATCGTAACTGCACTTATTTGAATCCTTCGGTAGAATCGGTGCCTGCAATGATCGTGGGTGATAAGCGCAATCAGTCGGGCGGTAAATATTATCCGTGTGAAATATGCAGTGTGGGTGTAAGTGTAGGGCAGGTCTATATTACAAATCAAGGCAGCAGTTATCACAGCCGTGTAAACTGTTCGGGACTAAAACGAACGATTTATACGGTACCGCTGTCTCAGGTTGGCGGGAGAGGAAGGTGTTCTAAATGTGGATAGAGATACTATTATTTCTCTTTTTGGGGATTTGTGCTGTGTTTGACGGTATAGCAAAGAGAATTCCCCTCATAGTGATATGGTTGGGAATTATCACAGCTATTGTGCTGCATGCACAAGGCGTAATGGGAGATGAGTCATGGTCGGATACGGGAATGGCTGTTCTGCCGGGAATGTTATTTTGGATGCTTAGTTTTATTACCCGTGAGAAAGTGGGATATGGGGACGGATGGATGCTTGTCATGATTGGATTGTTTACAGGACTTTGGAAGTGTTTCTTAATACTGTTGGTTGGACTCGTATCGGAATCTCTGGTGGTATTGGTTCTGTTGACAATCAGGAGAGTATCAAAGGATTGTCAAATTCCCTTTGCCCCATTTCTCTTATTTGGAATGGGGGTTGTGGTATGTTTTTGAGAAAGAGAATCGGAGGGTATATGACAGTGGAAGCATCCTTTATTATTACATGGACCATTTTTATCTTTGTCTTTTTAATATATTTATCATTTTACTCCTATGATAAATGTGTACTTTTTCAAGATTCTTACGCAGTCTGTTTTCGTGGGAGTATTCAGAAGCAGGAAAACAATATTGTTCCGTATATCAGTACACATATGAAAGAACAGTATGGCAGGAAATATTTTGCCACAAGTGAAGTGCGTGGCAGTGTGAACCGCAGTGGCAACATTGCCGATGTGATCGGCGAGTGTCAGGTGAAAGTACCGATACGGTCCATTTTTACAATGTACGACAAACACGGATGGCAGATTCGTACCCGCGCGCGAGCGCAAATTATAAACCCGACGCATATAATACGAAAAAGCAGATGGATAGGTCACATCATAGATTAACCCACAAAATGCAGAGGGCATAATAAAGTGTGGCTTTACACAATGAGTTTTGGAGATGGAGGATATATGATAGAGGCAAAATATTATAGAGATTACGGACATAACTACATGATATTACAGTGCAAGCAACAAGAAGTGGTCAGAAGCTATCAATACAAAATTCTTACATCGGGAAAAATCGAGGAAATTCTCAAGTGCTCCATACGCCATATTAACGGTACTACATATTATTATTACGATATCAGTTCACGGACTACGCTGGACGGTCTGTATCGGAATAAGAAAATGTCATATGCGGAAGTCAAGGATATCTTGCGCCAGGTTCAGGGAATATGTGAAAATCTGGCGGGCCATTTTATGGATGAGAAGGGACTGGTCCTGTTGCCCCAGCATATTTATTATGATTTTACCACGGGGAAATATATTGGGCTTTACTATCCGGATCATGAGCCTGAAGCGTCTAATGTTTATAAGCCGTTGATAGATTTTCTGTTAGAACATATTGATACAGAGGATCGCAAACTGACGGAGAAAATATACCGCATGTGCGAGATGGCGGATGATAAATATTTTTTTATAGAAGATGCGCTGCATATTATGGAGGATGAAGAAGAGTTGATCCGGAAAAGTCCCGATGAGCCGCCATTGGAGCAAGAGAGGGAGTCAGATTTTGCGGAACCGGAACTCTTCACCCTTGCAGAGAATGCTCTGATTCCGGAACAACATCATAAAGAGCCTTTGAGGAGAAACACTTTTTATCTGATTTTTGCCGGGTTGTTGCTTGTCGGCATTATAGGCGCAGCAGTGGTTCGTAGTATTTATGACCTGACGCAGCGGGAGGAGATTGTGCTTTATGGAGTTGCCGCGGTAATGGGGGTATGTCTGTTCTTTTGCTTGGTCGGCCTTTTGGCGGGCGGTAAGAAAAGTTTGGCGTCAGAAGAGAAAACAGAAAGTAAAGCAGGGGTCGAATTATATCCGAATGCATCGGCAGATATGACTCTGCAGCCGCTTGATCATATCATCAATAAAGATATGAATCTGGAGATGGCCGGATACAGTCCGGAGCCTGTTCGGTCTGTGCGGGACGAAGACAGGAAATTTCGTGAGATGGAATCAAGCAGGATACCGGGGAGTGAAGAATATGGCAATACGGTTTTCTATGATGAGAGTGCTGCAGCGGAATATAAATTATATGCAGTAGATATAAAGAATAAGAAACATATAGAGCTGAAGCAGTTTCCGTGTACGATAGGAAAGATGGCCGGGTGTGTTGACTATGTACTCCCGGATGATTCGGTCAGCAGAATCCATGCCAGATTTGATATGCAGGAAGGCAAGGTTATGCTTACCGACATGAATTCCACAAACGGCACTTATAAGAACGGCCTGCGCATGCAGCCGCAGGAGACCGTGGAAATTGAGCCGGGAGACGAAGTGCGCTTCGGGAACCTGAATTATTGTTATCGCTAGAAAAGCAATTCATTTGACATGCCATACCGAAAATGATAACCTCAAATATGTAACTGATTTTACTGGAGAGTGTTGGGAGTCGGTCATGGAATCAGGACAAATTGAATATTTGTTTTATACGTCCGGATACGATAAAATAGCGACAAATCTTCCGGAATATAATTTTTACTGGCATCGTGAGAGCCAGGGTGTTACAGTCATATTTGTTGTCGATTACCGCCAGGGAATATATATTTCTGAAGATCAGTATACGCATATGAAGAAAAAGTGCGAAGATTTTTTTCGTGCAAGAGGAGAGACGGATGTGCATATTCTGTCACTCGTGCTCAGTGCGGATACACAGACGGCGAGAAAGCTGTGTGTGGAGGACAGCTTCTGCTGGATGATCGATACGAACAGCAACCGGCTGATGATTCATGAAAATCAAGTGGAGGATTTTTATGGATGGAAAGCGGTTCTGGAAGATTTTTTGATACGTTTGTCGCATGATCCGGGATATGCAAAGAAACCAACGGACAACAGAGAGGTTCCTCAGCGAAAGAAGCGGAGCAAGGAACAGATTGCGGCAATGCCGTGGGTAAATATCAGTCTCGTGGTAATTAATGTGATTGTATTTCTGATATGTACATTTACCGGAGAAATGTTATATAATAAGGGTGCGTTCGGTGTGATGGAAATCATAGACGGTAATTCATATTATCGAATGATTACCGCAATGTTTCTGCACTGGGATATACAGCACCTGTTCGGCAACATGATCGTTCTGTATTATATTGGAGAGATGGTGGAGAAGAAGGTAGGGCATATATCCTATATTGTGATCTATTTTCTCTCGGGAATCGCGGGGAATATTTTCTCCATGGGATATGAGATTATGATGGGGGAGTTTTATAGTTCCGCGGGAGCAAGCGGTGCGGTTTTCGGTGTTGAGGGAGCGCTGTTTTTTCTGGTGATTCTGAATCACGGTAAGTTGGAATATATGACGGTGGGCAGACTGGCTTTTGCAATGATGTTCTCTCTCTATTCCGGATTTACTTCTACGAATGTCAACAACGCGGCACACATAGGAGGTGTCCTTATAGGTTTTGCGGTGACGGCGGTTCTGATGATGATACGTCCCGGGATATGGGCAGGAAAGGATAGAAATTTCAATGAAAATTAACATTTACTATGGCGGTAGAGGATTGATGGATGATCCGACACTTTTTGTTATCAATAAGATGAAAGAGGTGCTGGAGGAACTTCGCGTGACGGTGGAGCAGTTTCAGCTTTATGAACTGAAGAACAACATCACTACGTTACCTCAGAGTTTAAAGAATGCTGACGGCGTCATACTTGCGACTACTGTCGAGTGGTACGGTATCGGCGGATACATGCAGCAATTCCTTGATGCATGCTGGTTGTACGGTGATAAGGAGAAGATAAGTCAGATTTATATGCTTCCTATAGTTATGTCAACCACATATGGGGAGAGGGACGGGAAGCTTAATTTGACAACTGCGTGGGAGATCTTAGGCGGACTGCCCTGCGAGGGACTCTGCGGATATATTGCGGATACGGTTATATTGGAAGAGAATGAGGAGTATATTCGTATTATAGAGAAAAAGGCTGAGAATCTGTATCGCACGATTAACCAGAGAATGGCCTGCCTGCCTACAAGTAATCAGGCAGTCAAGCAGAAGATTGCGATTACCAAGAATATCAATTTTACGCCGCAGGAGTCGGAGCAGCTCTCCCAATATGTATCCGACGATACATACGTACAGCGGCAGAAGGCGGATATTCAGGAGCTGGCCAGCATGTTCAGGGATATGATGGGCAGTAATGAGAAAGAGGATACCACGGAGTTTTTGAAAGAGATACAGGAGCATTTCAAGCCGCAGCCGGGATTGGCCGGAGCTTATAAATTAGTGATAGAGGGGAAAAAGACTCCGCTTATTATCGAGGTAAATGGCGGCAATCTTCAGTGTTTTTACGGCGAAGGCAGTCATGTAGATGTGGAAATGCAGTTGAACGGGGCGATTTTAAACGATATCATATCCGGTAAAAGTACGTTCCAGACATCCTTTATGGCGGGGGATATGAAGATGAAGGGTGATTTTAAGGTACTGCGGGCACTTGATCAGGTGCTTGTGTTTGGTGCAAAACCTGAGTGATCTTAGTATTGTGTGAAAAGGAGAGAGCGGTATGAGAGAAGCAAATTGTATTTTCTGTAGGATTGCAAATGGAGAGGTTCCGTCCAAAACGTTACATGAAGACGATAACTTCCGTGTTATTCTGGATTTGGGGCCGGCGACCAGAGGACATGCCCTGATTTTGCCGAAGGAACACTATGCAGACTTATATGATTTACCGGAAGAGCTTGCCGGTGAAGCAATGAAGCTGGCGAAGAAAATGGTAACAAAAATGACGGATCGTCTTGGATGCGAGGGCTTTAACCTGATACAGAATAACGGTGATATGGCAGGACAGACAGTTTTTCATTTTCACATGCACATGATTCCGAGGTATCAGGCGGACGGGCAGAAAATCGGCTGGAAACCCGGCGAACCCACGCAGGACGAGTTGGAAGTAATTAAGAATACGATTGTAGGATGACAGATATTTTGAAAGGATATAGCAGACAGATGCGGACGATTGATGTGGCGGATGTCACACAAAATATCAAAGAAATGTGCATAGAAGCCAATCATTTTCTCACGGAAGATATGGATGAGGCGATGAGTCGGGCTGTGCAGGAGGAAAAGGCACCGCTGGGAAAACAGATTCTGTGCCAGCTTCGGGACAATCTTAAAGTTGCGGGAGAAGATATGATACCGATCTGTCAGGATACAGGTATGGCCGTTGTATTTATGGAAATCGGGCAGGATGTACATATTACGGGCGGTTCTTTGGAGGATGCGGTCAACGAGGGTGTCAGGCAGGGATACGTGGAAGGATATCTCAGAAAATCCGTTGTCGGAGATCCTTTGCTTCGGAATAATACCAAGGATAATACACCGGCGGTTGTTCATTATGAAATAGTTGACGGTGACAGTCTTAAGATTACTGTGGCGCCGAAAGGTTTTGGAAGTGAGAACATGAGCAGGGTATTTATGCTCAAGCCCGCAGATGGAATTGAGGGTGTCAAGAATGCAATCCTGACAGCAGTCAGGGATGCCGGGCCGAATGCCTGTCCGCCGATGGTGGTGGGTGTAGGTATAGGAGGCACTTTTGAGAAATGTGCGTTGTTGGCTAAGAAGGCATTAACCAGACCGGTTGATGTGCGTTCTCCGATTCCTTATGTAAAAGAGTTGGAAGAGGAAATGCTGGAGCGGATTAACAGGACGGGAATCGGTCCCGGCGGACTGGGCGGTACCACGACAGCTCTGGCGGTCAATATCAATACATATCCCACGCATATTGCAGGTCTGCCGGTAGCAGTCAATATCTGTTGTCACGTCAACAGACATGCAGTGCGCATTCTTTAGGGGAGGCTGGGTAGAAAATGGAACAACACATACAGGCGCCCATGAGCAAAGAGGATGCAGGCAAATTGAAAGCCGGCGATTACGTATACATCACCGGAACGATTTATACAGCCAGAGATGCGGCGCATAAGCGAATGTACGAAGCGCTGGAACGGGGTGAGAAACTTCCGTTGGAAATGACGGATAACATCATATATTATATGGGACCGTCCCCGGCGAGGGAAGGAAGGCCTATCGGCTCCGCGGGTCCTACAACCGCAAGCCGTATGGATAAGTATGCGCCGACTTTGCTTGATATGGGTCTGATCGGGATGATTGGTAAAGGTAAACGTACCGATGCAGTGAGGGAGGCCATTGTCAGAAACGGCGCGGTCTATTTCGCGGCTGTGGGTGGTGCGGGAGCGCTTCTGTCCAAATCTATCACCCGATCGGAAGTGATTGCCTATGATGATCTCGGAACTGAGGCAATCCGCAGGCTGGAAGTAGAAAATTTCCCCGTGATTGTTGTGATTGATTCGAGCGGGCACAACTTATATGAGTCAGCAATAGAAAAATATCGTATTGAATAACGGGATTGACAAATGGATATGGCTTAGGTATAATAACTTTTGCGCTGTTGTGGAGCGCATAGTTTGATATTGGTAGAGGTTATTCAGACTGTGGAGAAGTACTCAAGAGGCTGAAGAGGCGCCCCTGCTAAGGGTGTAGGTCG
>JAFLTD010000060.1 GCA_022510625.1 Lachnospiraceae bacterium | reverse complement strand
TGATGTAAGAAGACTGGAACGGGTTACACTGACCGTCATAGTTCCAGTTACCTGCTTTAAGCTCTTCAAGCGCCCACTTATTGCAGTCGAAGCCCATGATGATTACGTCGCCGTTTACACCGTGTGTAATACCTGCGTTGTCAAGAGCTGCTACAGCACCTTTAGCCATATCGTCATTCTCTGCATAGATTACGTTGAAAGAGTCGCCTCTGTCGATTACGGACTGAACGATCTGCTGTGCTTCCTCAGCATTCCAGTTTGCGGTCTGCTGTTCAACGATATTCCAGCTGCCGTCTGCTGCCGCCTGATCGTCAAGTGCACCGGAACGTCCGATCTGTGCTGCGGAACCCATAACACCCTGAATGTGAATGACATTGTACTCGCTGAGTCCCTGTCCCTTTAACCAGTCAACTGCTGTCTGACCTTCTTTAGCCATGTCGGATACGATGGATGCCTCGTAGAGACTCTCGTCCGCATCGATGGTACGGTCAAACAGAATAACCTTGATACCTGCGTTCTGCGCATCCTGAAGAACGGTATCCCAGCCTGATACATCGGCTGCGGACAGAAGCAGATAATCTACTCCGTTCTGGATAAACTGCTGAGCAGCTGTAATCTGCTCTTCATTCTTCATGCTGTACGCGAAAGAAGCCTCATAGCCGTTCTCTGCTGTGAATGTCTTCTTCAGATCCGCATCGTTAGCTGTACGATAACCGGACTCACTGGGATCATTGTTGATGATACCAACTTTGATCGTAGCACCTGAGCTTGCGGATGAACCGCTGTCAGATGATGCCGGAGCCGCATCGTTGGAATTTCCGCCGCATCCTACAACGGAAGCCATTGTCATTGCTGCAACTAATAAAAGTGCCAATTTCTTCTTCATTCCTTTTTCCTCCCTTAGTTGAATGAATGTTTAAAGTTTTCGGAGCTTATGCTCCTCAATGCTATTACTATTCTATCAATATAGAGATATGATGTCAATGTAATTTTATCCCTTTTTACGAGCAAATATATACACTTTTTGCAAGCAAATATATATACTGCGCAATTGCACAAACTTTCGATATGGTGTATGATAGTGAATAACTACATTGATGGAAAAGAAGACAATCGACCAATGAACAAAGAAAACATGTTTGCAAAACTCTATCAATTAATATGTAAAGATACCGGCGGTCAAAACGAATCCCCGATACTGATCAAAGTTGTCAGGATGCTGACTCTCACGATGATCGTGTACTCTCTGGCCAACGGTATATTATTTCTTGCTGCCTCCCATACCGGAGGACTGGTTTTCAGCCTGTTATGTATGTTGATTTTCGTTACCACTTTCATTCTGTCTTACTACCGGGGTACTTTTGTATCCTACTGTATCCTGAACATATGCATTTTATTATGGGTTATAGCCAATGTGCGCATGTTCGGCTGGGGCATCGGTGTACAGACGTTTATGTTCGTACTGATAGCTTTCTGTTTTTTTGCGAAGTACAAACATACGGCTGCCAAGATTATCTACATTTTGGTACTGTTGGTTCTGCGTATGTACCTGTACTTCTATTGCCAGAACAACAATCCGAGTATCAGCATAACCTCAGAAATGAATGATATATTCCAACTTGTCAATTCAGCGGCAATCTTCTGGTCGCTCTCACTGCCGGCTTACTTCTTCAGCACCGATACGCAGGCTTTGGAAGGGAAACTGATGGAATACAACGAGCAGCTTAAAAAGCAGGCCAGCATCGACCCTTTAACGGGACTGAACAACCGCCGCAGTACGATGGAGTATCTGGAACGGCTTCTGCAAAACGCCGAGGAACAAATCAGTATATGCCTGTGTGACATTGACTTTTTCAAGCGGGTCAACGATACATACGGACATGATATAGGCGATATTGTATTGCAGGAAATCGCGGAGACTTTCCGCAAAGAACTTCCACAAGGCAGTTTCATATCGCGTTGGGGCGGTGAGGAATTCCTTCTGATCTTTCCGCACTCAAACGGCGATGAAGCACACTATGCTCTCGATATTCTCAGGAACAAGATCAAGTCTATCGTCTTTGACGGCAACGGTGAGACCTTCTCCGTGTCTATGACTTTCGGGCTGGTCGAGTACGACTTCCACAGCGACCTGACCACGGTGCTGAAAGAGGCGGACGAAAAATTATATCTTGGTAAAGAAAGCGGACGAGACCGGATTGTTTTTTAATCCGGTCTTTTTATTATGATACCTTCTGCCGCGTTCATGATTTGCCAGCGCAGTTCATATATTAATACAAATCCACACGGCAGGTATTTTCTTGAAACGTGTATTATCTATGAAACGCGCATTATCTATCAAACAATGGGCCGCCGCTCTCGTTATCTTTGCGGGTTTTAGCGCCGCTACTCTGTTCGGCTATGTATATACCCACGCAGACACACAATTTGAATCTTTTACGGAAGACTTTTTCTTGCAGGAACTGCAGTCAAATCCAATCCATTTTCATTATTCAGTGGACGATCCGTCCGTCTATGATATCGACGAATCTACGTTGACAATGCCCATCTATCATGCAGGCGATGCCTCCAACGACATATATGCATTGTCCGTTTTGTCCGGACAGCTGGACAAATATGATGACCGGCATCTCTCGGAACAAAATCGTTATCTCCACGGTTTACTGAGCACATACATTGACACACTCAGTTATACAGCGGCATATCCCTATTTTGCCGAACCGCTCTCTCCCTCCTCCGGCGCTGCCTCGGAGCTGCCGATTCTGCTGGCAGAGTATCGCTTCGATACCGCAGAGGATGTGGAACAATATCTGTCTATCCTGACACAGATTCCGGATTACTTTGAGGGGTTGATTGTGTACGAACAGGAAAAGGCCGATGCTGGACTGTTTATGTCTGATGCCGCCGCCGACAAAGTCATCCGTCAGTGCACAAGTCTCATGGACATGACGCAGCTGGAGAATCAATCACACTTTCTGGAAATCACTTTCGCCAATCGGCTCAGGAGCTTGGTGGATCAGGGACTGATAACGGAGGAGGCCGCTCTCGCTTATCAATCTAATCATAACCGGCTGCTGACTACAGTCGTTGCCCCCGCCTACGAATATCTGGCGGATGAGCTTACGCTTCTAAAGGGAAGAGGCAAAGACACCTGCGGCCTGGCACACTATGCAGGCGGCAGAGAGTATTATACGGCACTGCTTAAGCTGCTGACCGGCTCCGACCGTGACATCAGCGAAATCAAACAGCTGCTCTATAACGACCTGACAGCTAACTATCATGCCCTAGGGCAGCTCCTACAGGGCAGCGATTTCCTGCGGGAAATGCTTAGCACCGAACAGGCATATCTTCCGGAAATGACCCCGGAACAAATACTGGAATATTTGGAGGATGCCATACAGCAGGACTATCCCTTGATTCCGTCAGATGAGAACGGCACTTCGATCCTCTGCACGGTCAAATGCGTAGACGACAGTCTGGAGCCGTACTCCGCGCCCGCGTTCTACATGACACCGCCCATAGACAATGTACTGAACAATACAATCTATATCAACGAACCGGATACCTCCGATGACCTCTCACTGTTTACGACATTGGCTCACGAGGGATATCCGGGGCATCTCTATCAGACTGTATACAGCCAAAAATTCTGGGAGCAATCCGGGACGACTCCTCTGCGCAGCGTTCTCTATTACGGCGGATACGTGGAAGGCTGGGCAATGTACGCCGAATTATCCTCCTATGACTATGCCGTTTCGCTGGCAGGCAATGAGCACCCGGAAGCCGCCGACTACTATCTCGCCTGCCGCCTGGACCGCCAGATCCAGCTGTGTCTGTATTCTCTGCTGGATATCGCCATCCACTATGACGGTGCAACACCTGAGGACGTGAGAGAAATCTTGGCATCTCTCGGCTCGCTAAACTCTGACGCTGTGGCGGCAATCTACTCTTATATTGCGGAGGAACCGTGCAACTATCCGAAATACTACCTCGGCTATCTCGAAATTATGGAACTAAAGAAACAAGCGGCAACAGTCTGGCGCAATAACAACCCGACCATTGCCGCTCGTGATGATACAATCTATGATGATTCCGATTTTTTATATTTCTTTCACAGTTTTTTGCTGGAAAACGGACCCGCGGATTTCAAAACACTGTCCGATCTGCTGTCGCCTTAAAGAATTGATTCAGCTTTGCCAGGGCTCTCTCCAGAACCTGTTGTTCCTCTTCCGACAACTGTTCCACGACAGTATCTATCATCTGATCATGGAACTTCCGGTGATGGAGATACGCCCTCTTTCCTTTATCGGACAAAGAAATCAGCACTACGCGTCTGTCCTCCTCACTCCTCACCCTGTCCACATAACCCTTCCTGACCAGACTGTTGACGGCTATGGTGAGTGTTCCCGTGGTGACTTCGAGCGAGCGTGCCACGCTCGTCATATTCTTTGCCTCCTCCATGCCGATCGCCTCGATCACATGTATGTCGTTGACCGTCACGTCCTTATACTCTCCGGTGCGGAGCGCACGCTCCTCTATCACATTAATATTGCGAAATAATTTGACCAGCAGTTCATTCAGCGTATTATTGATATCCATATCCGTTCTCCATCCACTAATCTGACTCCCATTCTAACAAAAAATATTTTGACGGTCAAATTATTTGAAGGCAGTTTTTATTTTGTGACCAATTTATTAAATATTTTTTATACTTTCTTTCTTTTTTGTTTCTAAATCTGACATATTGTATTCATATTTATCATTTATAGTATATATTGTAGTTGGAAAATACATACTTAATAATGATGATTCTAATCTACACTTTATAGAAGCCGCCGGCGCTGTCTCGGTGTCGACCGGCTTCGACTAACCATAACAGTGATGCTTAATGGGGCATCCTGTTGACATACACTGAGTTACACATTTCTATCCTTCTCACACAAAAAACGGCGCTCTTAACAGGGCGTCGCTTTTGTTTCAGTACATTTCATATGCGTGACAAAATGCACTTCACGCATACAGCTTAAATGTTTTTACACAAGGAATCCTGCCAGTACAATACTTGCAATCACACCTGCCAGTGTGGAGAGCAGCGCTCCCGTCAGCGTGTACCTGGTCTTCGTCACTTTGGCCGCCAGGAAATAGACGGACATCGTATAGAAAATCGTCTCCGTGCAGCTCATCATAATAGATGTCGTCAGCCCGATCAATGAATCCGGCCCGTGATTCTTAAAAATATCCAGCACCAATCCCGTCGCTGCGGAGGAGGAGAACATCTTAATCATGATTAGCGGCACCAATTCCGATGAAAAGCCCATCTTGTCGGTTATGCCGGCAAACAATCCTCCCAAAAAATCCAGGAAGCCGGATGCGCGCAGCACACCCACCGCCACCATCAGCCCAATCAGGGTGGGCATGATCCGGATCACGGTATGGAATCCGTCCTCGGCGCCCTTGATGAAATCTTCATATACATTGCCCCTCGCTATCATACCGTAAGCCACTATATAGAAGATAATGATGGGAATGATGATGTTGGAAATATTGGATAACACTGCGACCATGTGTGACGCCTCATATAAAAAGACTGCATAAATCATTATTACAATTTATGCAGTCTTGTGAATACATATGCCATGCTTCCGGGCGCTTCGCCTGTCGCCGTAAAACCGATCACTCCACGCCCAGGATATCCCTTGCCACATGCACACCGCTCGCCGACGCGTGTGAGAGCGAGTGCGTCACGCCGCTTCCGTCACCGATAATATAAAGCCCTTTATATTTTGTCTCAAGATGCTCGTCAATCTCGACTTCCATATTGTAGAATTTTACTTCCACACCGTACAGCAGCGTATCATCGTTGGCTGTTCCCGGCGCAATCTTATCGAGGGCATAGATCATCTCGATGATACCGTCCAGAATACGTTTCGGAAGCACCAGACTTAAGTCGCCCGGTGTCGCTGACAGCGTGGGATCCACCAGACCCTCGGCAATACGTTTCTCATTGCTTCTTCTGCCGCGCACCAGATCTCCGAACCGCTGCACGATCACGCCGCCGCCCAGCATATTTGAAAGTCTGGCAATACTTTCTCCGTAGCCGTTACTGTCCTTGAAGGGCTCAGAGAAATGTTTCGCCACAAGCAGAGCGAAGTTCGTGTTGTTGGTCTGTTTATCCGCACCCTCATAACTGTGTCCGTTCACCGTCACAATACCGTTGGTGTTCTCATTGACTACAATACCGTGAGGGTTCATACAGAACGTTCTCACCCTGTCTTCAAACTTCTCCGTGCGGTAGACGATCTTGCTCTCATACAGCTCATCCGTCAAATGAGAAAAAATCACCGCGGGGAGTTCCACTCTGACACCGATATCCACGCGGTTTGACTTCGTCTCAATGTCCAGCTCCTCGCACACCTTCTGCATCCACTTACTTCCGCTTCTGCCCACAGATATGACACATTTGTCACATTCATAAGAATCATTCTCACATACTACACGGTATACGCCGCCCGCATTCTCAACCGATTGAACCGGCGTATCAAAGTAGAAATCCACCTTATCTTCCAATACCGCATAGAGATTCTCCAGCACAATATAGTTGATGTCTGTCCCCAGATGGCGCACGGAGGCATCCAACAGATTCAGCTTGTTCTGTAAGCATATTTTTTTGAAATTACTGCCCGCAGTAGAATACAGTTTCGTACCCTCGCCGCCGTATTGCATATTGATCTCGTCCACATATTTCATCAGATCGATTGCACGCTTCTTACCCACATGCTCGTACAATGTGCCGCCGAAATCGTTGGTGATATTATATTTTCCATCAGAAAAAGCGCCTGCACCGCCAAATCCGCTCATAATGGAACAGCTCTTGCAATGCACGCAGCTCTTAACCTTATCGCCGTCAATCGGACAGTGGCGCATTTTAAGGGGATGTCCCGCCTCAAACACCGCAATCTTCAAGGTCTCCTGCTTCTGCGTCAGCTCATACGCGGTAAAAATGCCACCCGGTCCCGCGCCGATAATAATGATATCATATTTCATAGGTGTCTCTCTCCGTTCTTCGGTAATTCTTATGTTTTCCGCCTCATGTTCATTATCTTGCAATATGCGATGGCTGTCAATGTACTAAAAAAAGTCGCCACGATTGCCGGCGCAATGATACCCGCCGGATTTACGCTTCCGTACTGCTGCCTGTATGCGATCATGTTGACCGGAATCAACTGCAGCGAGGAGATATTGAGAATAAGGAAAGTACACATCTCCGTGCTGGCGATGCGCTCACATTTTCCCTGCCCTGTACTCTCACACAAATACGCCGGATTCCCCCGTTCTTTCTCCAACTGCGCCAACACTTCCATCGCCTTAAGTCCCCCTTGAGTCAAGTTAGTGACACGAAAATCTTAAAATATTTTCTTCAATTCTTAATCTTACAGTCCGCATCATTTAATTATGTATCAAGTCTAACCCTGCTCTACGACTCCATTTTTCTAAATATACTATCCCGATGAAAAGCAAGATATCTTTTATTTCCCTCTGTAAGTTCTATTTTTATTCCTTCTTTCACATTAGTGAAAGTGCGGTTTATTTCATCAAGTTCCTCTGATATCATAATCTGTCCATTGTCATCAAATGAAATAAACCCCTTATCAAATAGTCTGTCATGATTTGGGCAAAGAATAAAGCCATTATCAACATCTATTTTCTCATCTGGCTCACTGTTTTTCCACGGCTTTATATGACTCGCTATAAGCAGTGACTTATCACTGACTTTACACAATACACACGATGGATACTTCTCCAGCAGGATATCTCTAAATAATCCCTGATTTACCCGAACCTTTGTTACAGCCTCCCTTTCCTCGCCATAAAGTTGAAATGAATTCAAATCATCATCGACTTGATTAACCGTCTCAAGCAGTTCCTTTTTCCTATAAGCAAATATCCTGGATTTATTATCGCCAAGCCATCTACAAAATCCGAGAAAGACTCCATTATTCCAATCCCTTGTCAGCAGACTGGATTCTTTCATTTTTCTCAAATCAATATTGCTATAGACCATTTCTCGGACGCCAAGGGAGACACCCATTGTTTTGCAAATGGGTTCCATCATCGTCTTAGTACAAATCGGGAGGAATTTCTCCGGAAAGTATACTGCCAGCAACTTGTACCTGAATGAACTATGTAACTGTGATTTCTCAACTACCGCATAATTATCATTTTTAACTCCATTGAGTAGTTCATAAATATCTGACTTAATCTTCTCAAAAGCTTTATCAAAATCATCTCCAAAAATATTATGATATGTAGGGGATAGCGCCAATTCCTTATCCTTTTTATAGTAGATACCAAACATATGCGTATAAGCATTCCCAGTGTGCGCAATTTCTTCCAATTCTGAATACATAGTCGTACAAAAAGAATGACTATCGCCATCTGCTGAACTTACAAACGCATACTCATCCAAACTAAGGCTCTTTATGCTGTCTATAGGAAATCGAAAAAGAAAGTCTTCCCTTTCTGCCTGTGCACGCTCATATCTCGCTATATCGTCATCCATTTTTTCTTTTTCATATAGTGGAACAGCATAATCAAATTTCATAATAGATTCTTTCTTTTGTAATAATATCAATATGCCAGACAGCATAATCTGCTTATCAATCAAGAAGCAATAGATCCCATAATGTTTTCTCAACCCTATGTACTTTGTATACCCTGCGATATTCATGCAATGCATTTATTAATACATCTATATAAAAAAATATTCATAGCCAAATCATATTTCTTTACATCTTTATATTGCAAGATACTCTTACTTCTATCGTGAGTTCTAAAAACTTAGCTATCTTATCTGTTTTAACGGTTCTTCCATAGTTTTTACCACTTTCAACAAAAATCCCTTTACGTATTTATTATTGAGTCTGGCTGAAATTAATCTGAGTGTATCTATTTCACTTATTGAAGTTTCTGACTTTCAATATTATCATACATATCCATAAGTTTTTCTTTATCCAATTCATTATCTTGTATTATTTTACAAAATGGATTATGGTCATAATACTCTGCTCCCTTTCCACTCAATCCCATACACGCAATAAAAAGTCCCTCTTTGGACCATGTTTCCATCTTCTCATTGGTAAATACTGTTGATACAGGCATAAAAGACTTTCCTTTTATTTTAGTCTTTACCGCTCTAAAATATAACCACAATAAATATTCTTTAAAATGCTGACGATTGCTATAATAATTATCTTTAAAATATTGTTTTAAACTACAGAAAAAGATTTTCGTATAAACAAATTCAAATATTTTTCTTCTTATTACACAGTTATAACCATTTTGTAATCCTATATTTCGCATCAACTGCATCTCTATTGTGGAATATCCTCGTATATGCTTTGTTGCTAAAGCATAATGTTCAACTGCATATGCTACTCGTTTTATTTTCTCTCTTCCATGATAATATCTTATGTAGTCTTTAAATCTGCATATTCTGTACCAAAAAAATTCTAAAGAAAGAAAATTATAACTGTTCTTCCTTTCAAAATATGACTTATCCTCTATTTCTGTCAAAATCATATATTTACTGACATCAATATCATTATATGGAAACCTGTATACTGGATTATTATCCACTATTTTCATGATCTCAGTAATTGACGATATTTCAAATCTTTGAGTACTTGTTTCATGAATGCAGAACACAGCCATTATGAAGGAAATAATTATGCACACTTCACTGAAGTATTCCCATTCCACTAATGTCTTTATATAATCTGTCTGTAACAATACTGAACATACAAAGAGCACATAATAATATTGAAATATAGACAAAAATATTGCATCTGCTATTTTAAAGTGTATCTTTCTGATAATCTTAAGTTTATAATAATCTTCTGTTAAATATTCTAAATAAATGAAAAGTAAAAATGTCATCAATATTAATGCAACTTTACTATCCAAAATATCCAAAAAACAACAAGCATATGTAATAGTATACATCAACATTATTCTTTGTTGAGTACTAAAATTGCTATAACAAATCACACTTAATCCTACAATAAAATAGATAATAATTAAATTATCACCAAGTAATTGTTCCAATTATTATTCCTTCTTCCTTTATCCTAATATCCAATCATAAACACTGAATACTTTCTAAAATAAGTATCATATATTATCCCATATTAAATGTTTCTATATATATAATCAGTCCTCTTTACAAACCATAAAACTTTTGTTTTCACTGTATCAATATTATTTATCATTTCAATAGCTGTCACTTGATTCCAAAATCTTCTCCATGATATTCCAAGAGAAATAAAGGTACAGAATTCAAAACTACTCAAAACATTTTTTATAGTATTTTAGGCTGATGTATGATGATATGTATTGTCTTGTCATTAACTTTTCTTTCATATGTACTTTTGAACTTCGATGGATTATCAATAATCTTACTTTTATCATATATGAAAAAATAAATATTCTCATAATTATAATGAATCATATCAGCCTCTATTTCTTCAACTAATTTTTTACGCTGCATAGTGTCCCTTGTACATTTCACTTCTATAACATTATTGGGATCCAATTCAATATCTACTCTTACAGTATTGTACCCCGTATCATCACTAACTTCTGTTCTCGCCATAGGATAAATGGGTTTTAAATAAGCATACAATAAGAATTGAACATCATACTCATTTTCTATTTTTATCTCATTGAGCTGCTCTTTCTTAATACCACCACGTTTATCAGGTGCTCTCTCCAAAAATGACTCTATAAAAAAATAAAAATTATCCAGTATATCAGCCAAATTATCATAATTAGCTCCATTGCTCATTATTTTTTCAATATAATTAATTACTTTCTTTTTTGCCTCATTTCTTTTATTTGCATTATCTTTATCCGAATAATCATTTTTCATATAAAATGCCTGTTGCTCCAGTTCAAATATATATTTAGAATCCATTTCTGTGTCTTTTAAATATCTTTTTAATCTATTTATTGCACCTCCAAATTCACTGTCACTTTGAACCTCATTTATATATTTCATTATATTTTGTAGATTATCTCCATCAAACATTTTTATTAACTCCTCCCCAACGTAAATAAAATAGAAATAGCGGATCTAAAATATACAGAACTCCTTCCTTCCAGTCCAACACTTTAAAAATATCTTCTTTTCCATCAAGCAGTTCTTGAAGCTTTACCAAACTTTCCTTAATCATTTGGGGGGTAGGTCTTTTTGAATCATCTGCTATCAAATTGTAGATTCTTTCTTTTACGTCTTCAAATTCCAATTTCATGGCAGGGGGATTCTCGGCAATTGACTTGACTATCAACTTATATATGTCATATTCCTTTCCCGAATGAGTTTTAAAGCTGTTTCTATTTTTACCTCTTGTATTTGGGCCTTTTTGCATAAAGGCTATAACATCATTATATTCGAAATTTGCTGTTGTATATCTATATGCAGTTTTCAATATATCTTTCTTAATTTCACTATTCTCATTATCTGACATCTCCAAAATTGTACAGATATTTAAACAGATATATTGCATCAGCTGAGGTGATGAAAGACTTTCTATTGCGATTTGTTCTGCTACTGTATCTTCTATTTTTATATTTAATTTCTCAAAACCTATCTTAGCTATTTCCTTTAAATCATTAACTTCCCAAGGCTCCATATTGATCAAGCTTAATCTACCTGACAGGTCAGCATTTTGACGGATTGCCTCATCCGCTCTATGAGGCAGCGAAACAACTATTGCTTTAAATCCTCTACGAATAGCATCCTTTAACTGCTGTGCAATCTGCAATCTTTTTGCATCGGGAGCATAATGAAAGTCATCAATTACCAAAATTAAATTTTCATTTTTATAATAATCAATGATCTTATCCTTTGTTAAAGAATATGTTTCATTTTTCGTGTATTTATCATTAGTTACAGTTTTCTCTGAAGAAAACTGCCCTTCATATGCTAAACCTGCTTTGGCAGACACTACTTTCCAAAAATCAGTATCTTCATTAAAATCTGCTCCCGAAACCTCTATTATATGCTCAAATCCTATTACTTTTTCACATAATATTGTTTTACCCATTTTTGATGGTCCAACTAATGATGTCAAAAAGCCTGAAACCTTTATGGCCTGATTTAATCTATATTCGTATGATAAATCTGAAACTGCGGATTTTCGTGATATATAAGTGTATTCTGGAAATGCGCCTGGTTTAAAAACATCTTCTGATTTTAATCTCATAGCCAAAACTCCCTTTATCTTTTCTATAAATTATAACATACTTTTAAATATTTTAAACCCATTTTATCCATTTTAATACTTTTTATCCGATTTTACACTTTTTATTCGTTTTAATACTTTTTTATCCATTTTTAACATTTTTTAAATTAATAAACGGGCTAAATACATTTTATTTGTATTTTAGCCCGTATAGATTCTAATCAATTAATTGTTTCTGAAAACCAAATTAAAACGCCCTCCGCCTTAAATTCATCACCTTACAATATATGATTGCCGTCAAAGTACTAAAAAATGTTGCCACAATTGCCGGTGCGATGATACTTGCCGGATTCACGCTTCCGTACTGCTGCCTGTAGGCGATCATATTGACCGGGATCAGCTGCAGCGAAGAGATATTCAGAATCAGAAAAGTGCACATCTCTCTACTGGCGACGCGCTCGTGCTTTACATCCTTTACCGTTACTGCCGAAGTGCCGCTCTCACCCCGACTACCACCGCCGACTCCCTTCTCGCACAGATATGCGGGATTGCCCCGCTCCCGCTCTAAATCCGCCAACGCTTCCATCGCTTTCAGTCCTGCCGGCGTACAAGCCCATCCCAGTCCCAGCACGTTGGCTATCAGGTTGGTAGAGATATACTCTCTGGCGGGATGCCCCTTGGGAATACCCGGAAACAGGAAACTGATAAAGGGTTGTATACCCCTGGTCATCTTGGCGATCAGTCCGGACTTCTGTGCAATTTCCATCAGTCCGACCCACAGCGCCATCACACCGATCATCGTAATACATAAGGACACCGCATCCCCTGCGGAATCGAGCGCCGCGTTCGTAACCTCCGCCATTTTACCGGTCATGGCCCCGTATACGATGCCGACTAAAATCATGAAAGCCCAAATATAGTTCAGCATAGACATAGAAAAAGCCGCAGTAAAATAATCTGTGTGTTTATCTTCCCAACGGCTCTTATTCCTAACAGTTCTTGTTATTATCTTATGAAAACATCTGATTTATTATGCGCTCTACCATTCCAGAACAGCGGATGCCCATGTGAGCCCGCCGCCGAAGCCGGACAATGCAATTTTCATACCCGGTTTCAAAAGACCCTTGCGGTTTATCTCATCCAACAGGATCGGCACACTCGCCGCAGAAATATTTCCACAGTGATCCAGACTGATGGGGAATTTATCCTCGGATACTTTCAGTCGCTTGGCAACAGCCTGCAGGATTCTGATATTTGCCTGATGAAGCGCAAAATAATCAATATCCTCTATTGTAAGCCCTGCCGCCTCTATCGTCTTTTGCAAAGATGCGGGTACCGCAGTCACCGCAAATTTATATACTTCCTGTCCGTCCATATGTACATATTCCAACTCTTTGGATGTCTCTATGAGCGGGTTATTATTGGTACGGTTCGCACATGCCAACACTCTGCCTTTTACACCGTCCGATCCCTGATCAAAAGAAAGCAGTCCCTCTTTTGTATCCGCACGCACTATAGCCGCGCCCGCTCCGTCTCCGAAAAGGACGCATGTGCTTCTGTCACTCCAATCCATAATCTTGGACAATGTCTCCGCACCTATGATCAAGGCTGTCCGGTATACACCCATCTGCAAATACGCATGTGCAATATTTAGGGCAAACATAAATCCCGAACATGCAGCGTTGATGTCAAAAGCAACTGCCCCTTCGGCGCCGATTGCTGCCTGAACCTCACACGCGCAGGCAGGTGTCACATGATCCGCAGATACTGTTCCCACGATAATCAAGTCAATCTCCTGTGCCGTCACGCCTGCGTTTTCCATTGCACGCCGCGCCGCTTCCGTAGACATACTTGCCGTCGTCTCGTCCTTCACTAAATGCCGTTCTCTTATGCCTGTTCGGCTGCTGATCCACTCATCGGAAGTGTCCATGATCTTTGACAGATCATCGTTCGTCACGACCGTCTTCGGCAGACAGCTCCCGGTTCCAATAATTCTAGTTCCCATATTATGCTCCATTATTCTCAAGACTCACACTGATTTTACTCAGCTTGACTGTTTCTATTGTACACTACGGACGAAATTCGTCCATGATATCTTTCACATGTTCCAGTTTTGTCGCACGATATGCGTTCGCCCCGCAGAATAAAAGGGCGTCCTCTGTCTTACCCTTTGCTGCATTGACCAGTGCATCCGTGATACAGTAGGGCGTCTTATCCGGTGTACACGTGCTGACACAGAGATGGCATTTTCCGTGCGGAATCCGCCCCTCCTTCGCTCTCTTCATAAATGGATTCAGGATAGCTCTTCCGGGCATACCCACAGGACTCTGCACGATGACAATATCTTCTTTTTCCGCGTCAATATAAGTCTGTTTGTAGGCATCGTCCGCATCACATTCATAAGTCGTGACAAAACGTGTTGCCATCTGTACGCCGGCGGCGCCCATTTCCAAATAATGCTCCATATCGTCACGTGTGTACACGCCTCCCGCCATGATCACGGGAATATCTGTCTCATGTTCTGCGGCCGTCGCACCTACCTGCTCTATAATCGCCCTGACTTCATCGTCATAGTGCAGTCCTTCTATATCCTCAAGCTGTTCTTTGAGAAATCCCAGATGTCCGCCCGCAAGCGGCCCTTCTATCACAACCGCATCCGGCAGCCTGCTGTACTTTTTCCACCAGTAACGCATAATGACCTGTACGGATTTCACACTGGACACGATCGGCGCTAACTTCGTCTTCGCAGCTCCTACCAGTTTGGGCAGATCCATCGGAAGTCCCGCTCCGGATATGATCAGATCGATGCCTGCCTCGACTGCCGCTTTCACGTAGTCTTCGTATCTTCTTGTGGCAACCATGATGTTGACCCCCAAGATGCCTTCTTTGGCAATCCGGCGTGCTTTCTGAATCTCAGTCTTAATCGCACGCAGGTTTGCACCGATCGGGTCGGTGTCGAAATCGGGTTCCCTATAGCCGATCTGTGCAGTGGAGATCACACCGATTCCGCCTTCCGCCGCCACTGCCCCGGCAAGTGATGAGAGGCTGACTCCCACTCCCATACCGCCTTGTATCAAAGGTACTTTTGCAACCAGATCCCCTATCACTAAGGGCTTTACTTGAATCATCTATGATCTCCCTTATATCTTAACTTTCCACCTCGCGCATAAAACATATACAACTCTGCATTGCTTCCATTCTCTCTACGCATCACCGATAGCGAAAGTGAGTTCTGCCGATGTTACCAGTTTGCCGTCCACATATGCCTTCGCCGCGCCTACACCGATGGGTCCTTTAATCTTGATAATCTCAGTCTCCAATGTCAATACATCTCCGGGCACAACTTTGCCCTTGAATTTTGCGTTGTTGATTGCCGCAAAGTAAGCTGTCTTTCCTTTAAACTCGGGCTGACTTAAAATCGCCACCGCTCCTGTCTGCGCCAGAGCCTCCACAATCAGCACACCGGGCATTACGGGCTCCTGTGGGAAATGTCCCGCAAAAAACGGCTCGTTGTAGGATACACACTTTTTTGCTACAACTCTTTTTCCTTCTTCTAATTCCTCAATCGTATCAATCAGCATGAACGGCTGCCTGTGGGGAATAATCTCCATAATCTCTTTTGCTGTCATAAGTGACATATCGGTACTTCCTCCTGTCGGGATATTTTCAACATATCTGCCTGAAACCATTCTTTATTACTGTCTCTCTATTGCTGTTTCCTTATTACCGTTTATTTATGGTACTTCTTCACAAGAAGACTTGCATTGTGTCCGCCGAATCCGAGGGAATTGGAAAGTGCATACTCAAAGTCTTCCGTATACGCCTCTTTGCAATAGTTCAGATCGAGCTCTTCATCGGGCACCTGATAACCCACCGTCCGATGGATGTATCCCTCTTCCAATTCTTTGACACACGTTACAAATTCGATCGCTCCCGCCGCACCCAGCAGATGTCCTACCATGGATTTGGTAGAATTGATCTTGATATTTTTCGCATGCTCACCGAACAGCAGCTTGATTGCTCTCGTCTCAAAGAGATCGTTGTGATGCGTCGCCGTACCGTGGGCGTTGATATATGTGATATCCTCTTTGTCAATGCCCGCATCCGCAATCGCATATTCCATCGCTTTTGCCGCCCCTGCGCCATCCTCTGCGGGGGAAGTGATGTGATATGCATCGGAACTGCATCCGTAGCCGGCTACCTCCGCATAAATCTTGGCGCCTCTTGCCTTGGCATGTTCCAGTTCCTCCAAAATTACGACGGCAGCGCCCTCGCCCATAACGAATCCGCTCCTCTCCTTATCAAAAGGAATGGAACATCTCGTGGGATCCTCGCAGGTGGACAATGCCGTAAGCGCCGAGAATCCTCCGATACCGATGGGACATACGCTTCCCTCCGTACCGCCGGCTACCATCACTTCCGCATCGCCGTACTGGATTGCGCGGAACGCCTCACCGATGGAGTTCGTTCCGGTAGCACATGCCGTTACCACGTTAATACTTTTGCCTTTTAAACCGAACTGAATGGATACATTGCCTGCCGCCATATTGGAAATTGTCAGCGGTACAAACAACGGCTCAATTCTGGATGGTCCTTTCTCCAACAACCTGCCGTGGGAGCGCTCCATCGCCTGCAGGGAACCTGTACCCGAACCTACAGCCACACCCACGCGGTAGGGGTCCTCCTTCTCCATATCAAGTCCCGCATCTTCCAAAGCTTCTTTAGATGCGGCAACCGCATACTGAGAAAACAGCTCCATTCTCTTGGCCGCCTTGAAATCCATGTAGTCCTTGCCTTCAAAACCTTTGACCTCTGCGGCAAGCTTACACTTAAAATCGGTGGTGTCAAATCTTGTGATCTTATCAAAACCAATCTTACCTTCCTTAACACTTGCCCAAAATTCGTCTACACTCAATCCGATGGGCGTGATCGCACCCATACCCGTTACTACGACTCGTCTGCTCATAACGATCTTTCTACTCCTCTCTTACTAGGTCATATTGTTTTACGATTCCATATCTTTCTGCCTATGTCTCACGAGTTCTATATTGCCATTCCGCCGTCCACGGAAATAACTTGTCCTGTAATATAGGATGCCTTATCGCTTGCAAGAAATGCCACCGTCTCGGCAATATCCCGCGGCGTACCCACGCGCTTTAACGGAATCTGTTCCAGTGTCGCTTCTTTCGCCGCTTCTGTCATCGCTTGTGTCATGTCGGTGTCGATATAGCCCGGTGCCACCGCATTGACGGTAATATTCCGGCTTGCCAGCTCTCTTGCCATGGATTTGGTCAGCCCGATCACGCCCGCCTTGGAAGCCGAATAATTCGCCTGACCCGCATTGCCCAACACGCCGGACACGGAAGACAGATTGATGATCCTTCCCGCTTTCTGCTTGATGAGAGGACGATACATATGCTTGATCGTATTGAAGGTTCCTTTGAGATTGGTGTCGATGACTGCATCAAACTCTTCTTCGCTCATCTTAATCACAAGGTTATCCTTCGTTATGCCGGCATTGTTTACCAGGATGTCAATGTGTCCGAACGCCGCCAACATGTCCGTGATCATCTTGCCGCATGCCTCATAATCGGCGACGCTGCACTGTACGGCAACTGCTTTTCTTCCCATCTCCTCAATCTTAGCCACTACTTCCTCGGCCTTCTCTTTGGAACCGTTGTAATTTACGATCACATCGGCACCGTACTCTGCCAGCGTCAACGCAATCTCACGTCCGATTCCCCGTCCTGCGCCCGTCACCAGCGCCACTTTTCCTGATAACATATGTACCCTCCGTTTCACTCCACATATTTATTTTTTATCTTCTGCCCTCTATAATAATTCCTCTAACTTCTGCAAGTCCTCGACCTTTTCTATACTTATAACCTTCATATCCTTATTGATCTTGCGCACGAAACCGGATAAGGTCTTACCGGGTCCGATTTCCACGAAAGTGTCCACTCCGTCGGCAATCATACGCTCTACTGTCTGCTGCCATTTCACGGAGGACGACACCTGCTTCTGAAGCAGAGATTTCACCTCATTCTTGTCGGTCACATAATCCGCCGTCACATTGGCAATATAAGGAATCTGAATATCATGAACCTCCACATTTTCCAATTCCTTAGCCAGTTTCTCTCCGGCTCCTGTAAGCATCGCGGAGTGGAAAGGACCACTCACCTTAAGCGGCACACATCTTTTGGCCCCTGCCGCCGTCAGTTTTTCAGATGCCGCCTGCACCGCACCTTCCTCGCCGGTGATGACGATCTGACCGGGGCAGTTATAGTTTGCAATGGTGACAGTCCCCGGCGTCTCCTCGCAGATCTTCTCAATCGTCTCCGTGTCGAGACCGAGCACCGCCGTCATGGCACCGCCGTTGGGTACTGCCTCCTGCATATAGATACCGCGCTTGCGAACCACCTTAAACACGTCTTCTGCGCTCATCACACCGCTTGCAGCCAGTGCACCGTATTCTCCTAAGCTCAATCCTCCCGTCACATCCGGTTTTAAGCCTTTTTCTTCTATTGCTTTTAACATTGCCACCTCCGCCGCGAGCATGGCAATCTGTGTATACTCTGTAATATTGATCTGCTCGTTCTCCTCGAAGCAGAGTGCCGGCACGTCAAGCCCGCCGGCTTTGCTTGCCAGTTCAAACATTTCTCTGCAGACCGGAATCTGCTCGTAAAAGTCTTGTCCCATTCCCACATACTGCGCTCCCTGTCCGGGAAACATAAAGGCTGTCTTACCCATAATGTACCACCTTTCTCACAACAATTTATCTTTATCGTGCATCAATAGTTTGAAATTCAAAGTATTTGTGTTCAGATAAAGCGCAAGCTCCTGAGCTTGCGCTCCGTGTTGTAAAAATATACTTTACACCTTCAACAAGGTTTGAGCCTGCTGCATGATCTCCTGAATCATCTCCGCGCAGGTCATCTCCTCCTTGACCATACCTGCAATCTGTCCCGCCATCAGCGTTCCTCCTACGGTATCGCCTTCCACAACCGCCTTGCGCAGTGCGCCGAGCGTCAACTGCTCCAACTCCTCAAAAGGCGCCCCTGCTTTCTCCAGCTTCAGGTATTCCCTTGTCATATTATTGCGTATCTGGCGCACCGGATGTCCGTGTGTCATGCCGGTCACTTCCGAATCGATATCTTTAGCCGCCAGAATTTTCTTCTTATAATTTTCATGTACGATGGACTCTTTCGCGACTACAAATCTTGTACCCATCTGTACCGCTTCGGCCCCCAACATCATCGCCGCCGCAAAACCTCTGCCATCGGCAATACCTCCCGCAGCAATGACGGGAATGCTCACCGCATCCACCACCTGCGGCACAAGTGTCATCGTGGTCGCGGATCCGATATGTCCTCCGGATTCCGTACCCTCTGCGATGACCGCATCTACTCCGGCGCGTTCCATCATCTTAGCCAGCGCCACACTCGCAACAACCGGTGCCACTTTGATTCCGGCTTCTTTCCACGCCGCAAGATACTTACCGGGATTACCTGCCCCGGTAGTGACTACCGAAACTCCCTCCTCGACAATCACTTTGGCTATTTCATCCGCTTCCGGATTCATCAGCATAAGATTGACACCGAAAGGTTTCTTCGTAATCTCTTTCGTCTTCTGAATCTGCTCTCTGACAAAAGATGCCGGCGCACCGCCCGCTCCGATAATGCCTAAACCGCCCGCCTCGGAGACGGCTGCCGCCAGATGATACTCGGCAACCCATGCCATTCCTCCCTGAATGATCGGATACTCGATACCCAGGAGTTCTGTAATTCTTGTTTTCATTGTATACCTCTGCTCAAGTGCGTCGGCACGCGTGTCGCTTTACGCCTCTACGCCTTTGCTTTTCATATATTCAACAACAGCGCCTACTGTTGTAATCTGCTCTAAATCTTC
>JAFLTD010000006.1:35530-60277 GCA_022510625.1 Lachnospiraceae bacterium | reverse complement strand
GGATATGCTGAAAAAATATAATGTATGCGGGATCAACAACGCGATGATCGGAATGATCCTGGCTGACTGCCTCCACCGGCCGGAGGAAGCTATAGTGCATCTTGATAAAGCGTTCGCACAGCGCTTGGATAATCTGGATGCGATTATGATGGGCTATGCCAATGTTTTTTCAGAAACATGATTACAAACCACTGTTGCTTGCATCAAATGGTTACGCAGTACATTACGACCGGGGTATCCCCCTGAAGCTATTACTTGTTTTGACAAGTGTGATTGTGTTCTTCTTGTACTTTGTGCAGAAACCTACTGTGCCATGGAAGCTGCAGAGCTGAGGGTAATGACTGATGCAGAGCTTGTGCCGCAGCTCTCGGCTATTTGGGCTGAAATAAGAAGGGATATCTAATCAAATAAAAGAAAAGCATAAATTGATATATAACACGCCAAAGGGAAGCAAGATGCAAAGGTATGTTGTTGTGACAAACGGGGATATATGATAATATTTTAATATTACAAGAAGATTATGAGGTCGAAGGTATGCCGGATAAAGAACCGATTCAGAGAAGTAAATATACGCTGTCCAAGATGAGCATTGCTGCCTGTATGGTTATTGTTGTGGGTGCCGTTATCTTAATACAAGGCATGGTAAACAGGTATCATCTTGCGCATATCAAAAGCTCTTATTTGGGGTCGGAGATCAAAAACGGCCGTTATATTGAATATGATATCTCAAGAGAACAGTTAGTGGGAAAGAATTATACCGAACCGAATGGGAAAGTTAAGTATGGTCCGTATAGCGTAATAGATGCGTATTCTAATGCTCAAACCTGTCTTGTTGTAATAAATGATAGCGTAGACTATTATGTTTCATTGATAATTCCCAGTGAGTATCAAGAAGATTTTGAGAAAATGGTCCAAAGTGAAACAGATACATACCATGTATTCGGAAAATTTAAAAAGAAAAATCAATACTTATACTATGACACCATAGCTGAATGTTTGGGTATAAATGATGAATCAGAAATTAAGCGCATGGTATCTGATAACTGCCAGATAACAGTTGTTGATCCGGATGATGAGAAAAGCACATTATATAAGGGACTTTCACTATTGGCTCTTGGACTTTTCGTGTTGTTTGTAACTGTTGAGAAAGACAAACGGATTCCCGATGAAGAACAAAATTTGATGCAGAAGAGTTGAATCATTAATAATGTAAAAGAGTGTGGTGGGATTAGTGGGTATGCCGGAAATGGAACCGTTTCAGAGAAGTAAATATACACTGACCAAGATGAGCGTTGTGGCCTGCGTTGTTATTGTTGTGGGTATCATTCTCTCAATACAGGGGATGGTCAACAGGTATCATCTGGCGCATATTCAAAGTTCATACCGGGAGACGGAGATCAAAAGAGGGCGGTATATTGAATGTGATATTTCCAGGGATCGCTTGGTAGGCTTGTATTATACTGAGCTGGATGGTGAAACGATGTTTTCTCCTTACAGTGTGATAAATGCAGATACGAACACGCTGTATTGCCTTGTAGCGGTCAGCGAGGATATGGACTATTATGTGTCCCTGAAACTGCCGAGTGAATTTCAGGAAGATTTTGCTAAAATCATCCGAAGTGATACAGAAACTTTACATATAACCGGTAAATTCAAAAAGAAAAGACCTCTTATGTTCTACGATAAGATAGCTTCATGTTTGGGGATCGATGACGAATCAGTTGTCAGGCGCATGGTATCCGATCAATACCAGATAAACACTGTTGACACGAAGGATGTGAAAGGCACATTATTTATAGGACTGTTAATACTGATAGTCGGTGTTTTGGTGTTGTTTGTAACTGTTGAGAGAGAATAGGATTTCTGATGAATAACAAACTTATATACGGAAAAGGAGACTGAAGGTTACATGCTGAAAGTGATCATTATATTTATCATAGTTGACGTTATCGTGTCACTGTTATATGTAAAGATTCCGTTCCACACCCAAAGATATTTGGCCTTCAGACCGGATGCTATTAAAAAGTGGGAACAAAAATCGTATATACGGAGGTTCTGTGAGTGTTTTTTCCCGGTTTTAGTCGTATTTATGATCGGCATCTCTGTATATTATCAACGTGAGAACAACAGCCCGACCGGTTTTGAACAAATGCTGATCGACGGTGAAGCGGAATACCTTGCAGTATTTGGTGAGGATTATGACGGTGATGCCGATGTAGCCTTTGAGATTAAACAAGGGCATAGTCCCGACAAAATCTGTAAGATCATATCAAGCATCTGCAGAGAAGATTATATCCGTAAGGGTAGTGATAATTTGAATGTATATGCTGACGGGGAAGAGTATGTGATCATGGATGGGAATGTGAATATAGGGAAGGTCACTACTGTTGATAGAAAATTTGGTGTGGTGTTGAGATTTTATTGGAATTAAGCTGTGGAGAACGGCAAAGTGACAGTCGTATTATACTATGGATTGATTTCATATTTCTACCACTGGTTGCGTAATTGTATAGCGTGCTATATAGAACGCAACCGAGTGTTTTGTTATTGTTGATATATCAAAACACGGAGGACAATATGATGAAAAAAATAGTAGTTTTATTTATTATTCTTATAAGTATGGTTGGTTTGACAGCTTGTGGTGTATTAGTCCAAGATGAAATAGAAAAATTACATGATGATATTGCGGCTGATAATATTCAATATGTTAATATAAGTGGTAATGCACGCTCCATTCTCATAAGGCAGAGTGAAAATGAATATTTTGAAATTCATAACGGAGATTTGAACACCGAACATACATATGAAGTTCAATGTAATGAAAATGGCGGCATACTTGACATTAACATTATGATGGATAATGCGATATACGATAATGATGTTCTTGGCTCCGTCATTATCGACATACCTCAAAAAGAACTTGAAAAAATTGAAGTGACAGGTGATTTTAGTCATGTCTCTCTATACACTATAAACTCAGATGTGTTAATCCATGCAAACGATACATTTGTATATCTTGATATAGAGGTTGATAATTTGGAACACAATATCACGCTGGGTGGTTCAGAATCGAATACATTTAGAGGTGTTTCGGTTTACTTAGATAAATTTCCTGATAACGTAAGAATGGAGCTAAATTTAATGCAAGGCGGTAAAATAAACGATCCGCAGAACATACTTAAAGAGGACAGCCTTGAATCAGGTTCGGGGCAACCCGTCATAAGCATCAATAATACGAAAGAAATAAATATTTATGGTAAAGAATAAAAAATGGACAACTGAATAACCGTCACTCATACAGTGGCATAACAAGCGGTAGGACATTACAGTTTTACCGCTTGTTTATTGCGGCTGAACAATAGTAAAAGTTGTAAACGCCCCTCATTTCATGTATACTGTATTTCGTACGAGAATGATATGACCTACAATGGAAAAGGAAAAACAGAAAGAGAGGTCTTGTCTGATGGTTTTTCTGCGTTTGTTGGAGGGTATACGCACCCCTGTAATATCCGCATTTATGTCGCTGATCACCTACTGCGGCGACGAAATTTTCTTTATGGCGTTGGCGCTGGCGGTATTCTGGTGCGTCAGTAAGCGTGACGGCTATTATATTTTGCTGGTAGGTTTCTTTGGAATGGTGGCCAACCAATTCCTGAAGCTCTGGTTTCGGATTCCACGTCCATGGGTGATGGATCCTGATTTTACCATTGTGGAGAGTGCACGTGCCGCTGCGACAGGATATTCTTTTCCCTCCGGACATACGCAGAACATTGTGGGAACCATGACCGGTGTGGCGCTGATGACTAAGCGGAAAGGGATTCGCATTATCGCGATTGTGCTGATGATTCTTGTGCCGTTTTCACGCATGTATCTGGGCTGTCATACGCCACTCGATGTAGGGGTGTCTTTTGTTCTTGCTCTGGCGCTTGCTTTTGCTCTGCGCCCCGTAATGGTAAGAAGCGAGGATAAGCCACGGTTGATGTGGGGCGCATTGCTTCTGTCGTTTATTGTGATATTGCTTTATTGGGCTTTTGTAACTTTCTACAGATTTCCGGCGGATATTGATGCAGAGAATCTTTATTCCGGCACTAAAAATGCCTATACATTACTGGGATGTCTCGTCGGCCTGATGGCCGTCAAAGTGTTGGATGACCGTCGTATTCATTTTCAGGTAGAGGCCGTGTGGTGGGCACAGATTATCAAAACAGTGCTGGGACTGGTTTTGATTGTCGGCGTAAGGGCAGGACTGAAATCTCCGCTGCAGGCTGTTATGCCGGAATTCCCTGCAGCTGCCGTTCGGTATTGCATCATGGTGCTGTTCGCCGGTGCGGTTTGGCCGTTGACTTTCCCGTGGTTTGCCAAGCTTGGGGTGCATGAAGGGAAGAAGCCGCAGGAAAGCTGAAAGCAGATATAAACTATTTACATTTCCCGCAGTTTGATTTGCTTTATATATTATGATATGATAGTAAAGAAACAAACCCAGCTGATTTTACAATTTAGCTGTCTCATACGAACGATCTTTATAAACGGAGGAATACATAATGAAGAAAATTTTCACCAAGCGCCTATGCATGTACATGATTATCGGTATGGCCGCCGCTGTCGTGGCGATCTTCATACTGCAGACCGTGACAACACGTATCAGTCACACGTCGTCCAGTCGGGAAAAATTACTCTCGGTCAAAGAGAAGCTGGAGAGTAATCAGGAGGAGATTGACAACCTGACCAGAGACTTGGGAGAAAACAGTCTGGCAAAGTCTAAAGCCTTTGCGGACATTATCGCTGCAGATCCCACAATTATTTCCAATCAGGATAAGATGAATGAGTTAATGGACGATTTGAAAGTGAGCGAACTGCACGTGATTGACGAAAACGGTATTATCACCCACAGTACCGTAGATGCCTATATCGGATTTGATATGGGAAGCGGAGAGCAGTCGGCAGCTTTTCTTGTTATCATTGATGACCCGACGATAGAGATCGTTCAGGAACCCCAGGAGAATGCTGCGGAGGCTAAACTGATGCAGTATGTAGGTGTGGCAAGAAAAGACGCAATAGGTTTTGTGCAAGTCGGTATTCGTCCGGAAATGTTGGAGCAGGCGCTTGCCGGCACAGCTATTGATGTTGTGTTAAGCGATATTGATTTCGGTAAAAAAGGATATGTATGGGCAGTGGATATGCAATCGGGACAGATCACCGCGCATCCCGACCAGAAGCTTATCGGTACTGCGGCAAGCAATATAGGTCTTCCGACGAAAGCGGGGAGCGGACAGAAAAAAATCAATGGTGTGACCGGACATTACGTTGCCGAAGAATATAACGGTATGCTGATCGGTACGTATCTGCCCTCCTCAGAGTATTATAAAGATTGTCTGACAGCGATTGGCATTGTCTCTGTCAGCATGTTGATCATCTTTGCGATTCTGCTTATTTTGATCAATCGTATGGTGGATGAAAAGATCGTAACGGGCATCAACAACATTGCAGATGCGATGAAGAGGATTTCGGCAGGGGATTACTCCGTCCGTGTGGATGAGAGAGGTAATCCGGAATTCGCCCTGTTCAGCGACGGAATCAATACCATGCTGGATAGCATGCAGGCCAATCTCAGTGACAATGAGAAGCTTTTGACTAGACAGCAGGCGGATGTGGAAACAAACAATGCGCTGATAGAAAATGTGAAGCAGGTTTGCTCCCGTCTGAATGAAATATCCAACGAGACATTGAATAACGCCCGCATGATTCATAACGGTACGGAAGAACAGGAAAATGTAGTCAGCGAATTGCAGGATATCATGGATCAGCTCGTGAAGGGATTAAATGAAAGTGCGGATGCCACGGTGGTCGGTTCGGAGCTGATTGATGAGACCGTTGATTCCATGAAGCAGGGTAAAGAAGAGATGGAGCAGCTGGAACTGTCTATCCGCAAAATCAGCGATACGTCTGCCGAGATTGAGAAGATCATCGGGGAAATCAATTCGATTGCCCAGCAGACCAATATGCTTTCCCTTAACGCATCTATCGAGGCGGCCAGAGCCGGAGAACTGGGTAAAGGATTTGCTGTTGTTGCAACGGAAGTCGGAGAACTGGCAGCGAGAAGTTCACAGGCCGCACGGGAAACGAACACGCTGATCATGAGCACTGTAGAAGCTATTGAGGAAGGTAAACAGATCGGTGATCAGACGATGAAAGTGTTTGACAGTATGGCGGAGCAGATTGAGAAGGCCAGTATGGGTGTCAAGGATATTGCGGACATGGTGCGCCGGAATGTTTCCGTTGTCACTCAGGCGTTGGATGGTCTGGAGCATATTTCCGATGTAGTGGAACGCAATGTAGAGATTTCCCAGAACAGTGAACAGGTTTCCATGACGATGGCAGAGGAGGCCGGAAATCTGCTAAATATGGTTGAACCGTAATAGGAATAATATATGATCAGTGAAGGATCCCTTATCATTCAGGGGTCCTTTATTATCTTGTATATACTTGACATTATGGTATTCTGTAGAAGAGATCTGCATATTTAAAGAAGATAAGTAAGGTAATATAAAGATGTGGAGGAACGGATATGGAAAAAGATACAAAATACATGTCAGACATACATCTTAGTGAATATTTAGGACCATATATGGAGAAGCAGACAGGCGTGGATTCCCTCATTCATGCCGCCGGAAGAAAGAGAGAATTACTCAACGGTATGTGGCAGTATGCGGTGGATCAGTATGATACCTGCCTGCGACAGCGGTGGTTTGAGGAAAAATACATGGATGAAGACGGTTTCACTCTTCCGGTGGATTTCTCTTTTGATGAGTGGCCGCAGATGCAGCTGCCCTGCAACTGGAATGTAGTGAATGAGCGCTTTTTTCTGTATGAGGGAAGTATGGTCTTCACCAGAAGATTTCGATGCCGAAGGGAAGGAACAGAGCGCGTAATTCTGCGAATAGGTGCAGTTAATTATCAGTGCACGGTTTTCGTAAATGGTACATACATGGGGATGCACCGGGGAGGATCAACGCCCTTCTGCTTTGACATTACGGACGCCCTGAAGACGGACAACCGTATTCTTATAGTGGCTGACAGCACCAGAAGGGAGAATCAGGTGCCTGAGAAAAATACGGACTGGTTCAATTACGGCGGCGTGTATCGGGATATTGAGTTATTATATGTCCCGAAAGTTTATATCAGGGACTTTCAGGTGAATCTGGTGCCGGACCAAACTTACGGCACAATACAGGTAAAGATTGTCCTGTCGGAAAAGATATCCGCGCAAGCCATGATCAGAATAGAGGAACTTGACATCAGGCAGGAAGTGACCGTTGCGGATGGTGAGGGAATATTTCTCGTTGTCGCTAACCCTGTACTGTGGTCGCCGGAAAACCCTAAGCTATATAAAGTGGAAGTATGCTGTGGGGAAGACCGGGTAGAAGAGCGAGTAGGCTTTCGTGAGATTAATGTGATGCAGGGCGAGATTCTGCTGAACGGAGAAAGTATATTCCTGCGGGGCATAAGCTGCCATGAGGACAGTGTGGATAACGGAAGAGCACTGACAGAAGAAGAGATGACGGAGACAATTCTTTTGGCAAAGAAACTGGGCTGCAATTTTATGCGTCTGGCACATTATCCGCACAGCGAGAAGATGGCGAGGTTTGCGGATGAGATGGGTATTCTTTTGTGGGAAGAAGTTCCTGTATATTGGGCTATCCGCTTTGAGTCAGAGCAAACATATGAGGATGCGGAAAATCAGTTAAGGGAATTGATGAGGAGGGATTATAACAGGGCAAGCGTTATCATCTGGTCGGTAGGAAATGAGAATGCCGATACGGACGCACGGCTTGCTTTTATGAGCAGACTTGCACAGCGCGCTCATAAGGAAGGCGGTAATCGACTGGTATCGGCGGCCTGTCTTGTAAACAGCGAGAAAAACATAATAGAGGACAGATTGGCGGATTATCTTGATGTGATCGGCATCAATGAGTACTGCGGCTGGTATACACCCGATTTTGAGAAACTGCCGAATCTTCTTTCCGGAAGTCATCCGGATAAGCCGGTGATTATAACGGAGTTTGGAGCTGATGCGCTGCCGGGACATCATGGTACACGTATGGATAAAGGAACCGAGGAGTGTCAGGCATATGTATATGAGCGACAGCTTGAGGAACTTGGAAAGATTGACTATGTGAAGGGAATGACCCCTTGGATTCTGTATGATTTCAGGTGCCCAAGAAGAACAAGTTTCCTTCAGAATTATTATAACAGGAAAGGTCTGTGCGGCGAGGATAAGAAATACAGGAAAATGGCTTTTGAAATATTGAGGGATTTTTATATGACACGACCTCCCTCATTTTCATAAATCCGCAATTTCTTGACAGCAAATCGCAAGAATTAGTTGGAGAAAAAATATGGTATATGATATTTTTACCTTATAAGTAAATAAATGAAAATGGGGGTCATGTGATTTGAATACATGGAAGGATAAAACGTACCACAACTTATTTCTGGAGGCGGGTTTTAGTGAGACGGAAATAGAGAATCGGCTCGAAGAAATCTGGGATACTTTTTTCTACGGAAATGAGGACGAGAGAATCTATACTGCGGTCGGAGAAGATATGGGATATCTGTGCGATACGGGCAATGACGATGCAAGAACTGAGGGAATGTCTTACGGCATGATGATCTGCGTGCAGCTTGACCGTAAAGAGGAGTTTGACCGGATCTGGAAATGGGCTAAAACCTATATGTGGATGGATCAGGGAGAAAATGAGGGATATTTTGCGTGGTCCTGCGGATTGGACGGCAGTAAGAATGCCTACGGTCCGGCACCGGACGGAGAAGAATTTTTCGCGATGGCATTGTTCTTTGCCTCACACAGATGGGGAGATGGAGAAGGAATCTATGATTATTCCGATCAGGCAAGAGCAATCCTGAGGGCATGTCTGCACAAGGGACAGAACAGCAGACCGGGACAGCCGATGTGGAACCATGACAATCATCAGATTTTGTTCGTTCCGGGTTCCGACTTTACGGATCCATCTTATCACCTGCCGCATTTTTATGAATTGTTTGCGTTGTGGGCGGATGAGGAAGACAGAGCATTCTTCAAGGAAGCGGCATCCGCGAGCAGAGAGTATCTGGCTAAGGCATGTCATCCGGCGACAGGATTTTCAGCGGAGTATGCGGAGTTCGACGGAACGCCCATGAGCAGGAAACTGCCGTGGACAGATGACCGCCATGACTGGTTCTATAGCGACGCTTACCGGACGGTGGCGAACATCGGACTTGATTATGAGTGGTTCGGTATCGACTGTGGTCAGAGAGCGGCGGCGGACAGAATTCAGGAGTTTCTGTTGGAGGCGGGCAGGAAAGGCGAGTACCATACATATGAGATTGACGGCCGGATAGCGGACGAGTCGGTGCTGCATCCTGTGGCAATCACGGCTACGGTAGCGCAGGCGTCGCTTGCTTCCCGGAGTTCATATAGAATGGAGTGGGTGGAACGTTTCTTTAAACTTCCTCTTCGGGAAGGTAAGAGAAGATATTACGATAACTGTCTTTATTTCTTTGCCTTCTTGGCCCTGAGCGGAAGATATCGTATTTGGTAAGATATATTTGGAAAAGGTTGCAGTTGTCAAGATTTGTTCGGGAGGGTTGAACAATGGGTGCATATGAGAAAAATAAAGAGTTTAGTGGGCCTAAGGCGCCGAAGGATGCGCGTAAGAAAAGACCCGGGTTTTATATTATGCGCGGCAAACAGGTTATGGGAAGTCCGCAGCCTGACGGAAGAGGAATCCAATTCTTATATCAGGATGACGGCAGAATGATCAGCAGCGCCAAGATTGTCGGAAATATTACGGATGAAGAAATCTTTGCACTGATGAGATCCGTGGAAGGTTTTCGGAAGCTTGTATATAGTATCGGTGTCAGCGTGGAGACGGACGGTGAGCCGGATGAGGTTGACTTTGTTTTCCAGATGTACGGCAAATCCGATCCGTATCAGTCGGGAACGGTGATAACCAAGAAAATGCGCACCGACGGCATGGAAGAGGAGATCGTTCTGGCTGAGCAGACATGGTCGGATGATGACAATGTGCCGGGACAGATTCGGTTTGAATTTCCGAAGGCCGGACAAGGCGCTGTTGTCGCTGTAAAGCTCTATCTTCAGGACGGCTATGAAGCGCCGGAGGAGACAGAAGAAGCGGCGGTAGATTTTAATTCACCGCTGTACGCCCGGATGTTGCAGAAGTCGCTTATATTAAGTGGTAATCCTGCAAGACTTCAGAAAGCTTTGGATAAAGCAAAGGCGGGTGAGGACATCACAATCGCGTTTATCGGTGGTTCCATCACGCAGGGGGCAGGCGCTATCCCGATCAATACGAAATGTTATGCATATCAGATTTTTCAGGGATTATGCGAGTATCTTGGAACGGGGACTGAGGGAAATATTCACTATCGGAAAGCCGGTGTAGGCGGTACACCTTCGGAACTGGGGATGATCCGGTATGAGAGGGACGTGCTTCGGATGCAGGATGACGGTCAACTCACGGAAGATTTGCCGGATATCGTAATCGTAGAATTTGCGGTCAATGATGAAGGAGATGAGACGAAGGGTGAGTGCTACGATTCTCTTGTCAGAAAAATCTTGGCGACAGAGAATGACCCGGCAGTGATTTTACTCTTTTCGGTATTTGCCGATGACGGAAACTTGCAGGAGAGACTGGCTCCTGTCGGACATGCTTATAATCTGCCCATGGTCAGTGTAAAAGATGCCGTAGTAGAGCAGTTCTATCAAAAAGGTGCGGAACGTATGGTCACCAAGAACCAGTTTTTCTATGACTGTTATCATCCTACCAATGTGGGACACCGCATTATGGCGGATTGCGTGCTGCATTGCATCAGAGAAGCGGATGAGAAAGAACGTCAGGAGGATACTTTGCATCTTGCGCAGATCACGCCGCCCAAGGGAAGCGCTTTTGAACAGGTCAGGCTCCTGGACAGGAGTGTATATGAGGTGATACAAAGACAACAGCAGACAGGTTCTGTGCCGGGGGCAGATTGTGACAACGTTTCCTTACCGCAGGTACGGATTGACTGCGGTGATTATACGGAGACGGACGAAGAATTACAGGCGGTCGAGATGGACATGGATCTTGTTCCGACGAAAGAATTCCCGCACAATTGGATGTATGCGGGCGGCCGGGATGAGAATGATGATGCAGTGCCTTTTACTATGGATATCGTCTGCACATCCCTGCTTCTTGTGTTCAAAGATTCGGCGGATATCGGGGTCGGATGTGCGCAGGTGTGGGTGGACGGAGAGAAGGTGCTTGACGCTGACCCGCATATCAACGGATGGACGCACTGTAATGCCGTGATCTGTTTTAGGGAGAAAGAGCGTAAATCCCACCATGTGGAAGTGCGTATGGCTAAAGGACAGGCAGATAAGAAGTTCACGATCTTAGGATTCGGATATGTGAAATAGATGAGAGGCATATGTGTCAAGAAGAGATGTATTTAGGAGATATGGGAGCATCAAATTGCCTGAAGGGAGTGTCTATGGAGTGGAAGAAGGGCGCTATGCCGTCGATTGTTGTAGAAAACAGCGGATACGAAGGAGTCAGGAGAATAGCCGGTAAGGTGGCGGAGGATATCCGCAAAGTTGTTGGGGAACTTCCGACGGTGATTACGGAGCGAGAACTTTCGAATGGACAATATGGGAGCATCGTTCTGTGTGCAACGCTCGGACACAGTCCTTTGCTTGCGGAACTGTCCGATCAAGGACTGGCAGATATCGGAGAGTTATACAAAGAATCGGAAGAAAGTAAAGAGCGCATCCCGAAACGGGAAGTCTTCATGATACAGCAACTGTCCGGTGAGTTTTACGGAGCGCAGGAAGTGCTTTTGATCTGCGGCAGCGATAAGCGGGGCACCATCTATGGCATGTTTTCCTTATCGGAGTATATCGGAGTATCACCATTATGCTATTGGGGCGACGTTGAGCCTGTGCGAAAGGATGTTATTCGCATCGGAGAGGATATTGAGACGATCTCCAGGGAACCGAGTGTCAGATACCGGGGTTTTTTCATCAATGACGAGTGGCCCTGCTTCGGCACATGGGTGAACAAACAGTTCGGAGGATTTAATGCCAAGGCATATGATCAGGTATTCGAGCTGCTGCTCCGCATGAAAGGTAACTATTTGTGGCCTGCAATGTGGAATGCCTCTTTTCCTCTGGACGGTCCGGGCAGCGCCAATGAGGAACTGGCTGACATGTACGGAGTTGTGATGGGTTATTCTCATCATGAGCCCTGTTTGCGCGCCAGCGAGGAGTGGAAGAAGGTCTGCGGACCGGACAGCCGCTACGGAGATGCCTGGAATTTCTACACAAATGAGCAGGGCCTTATAAATTACTGGGAAGATGCGTTAAAGCGCAGCGGGAAATATGAGAATATCATTACCATCGGTATGAGGGGTGAATACGATTCTACCATGCTTGGTCCTGATGCTACCGTGACGGAGAATGTCAATCTGTTAAAGCGTATCATCACAAAGCAAAAGGAATTGATCAGACAAAATGTAGACAGGGATGGAGAAGAGATTCCGCTTCTGCTGGCTGTGTATAAAGAGGTGGAGGCGTATTTCTACGGAGATGAACAGACGTCGGGCTTGAAAGACTGGGATGGGCTCTCTGATGTCATTTGCATGCTCTGTGAGGATAATTTCGGGCAGATGCGGACTCTGCCGACAGAGGATATCCGGGACCGTAAAGGCGGTTTCGGCATGTACTATCACTTTGATTATCACGGTGCACCCATCTCCTATGAGTGGGTGGATTCCACGCCGCTGTCCAAAGTCTGGGAACAGATGTGCCAGGCTTATGAGTACGGGATCCGCGATGTCTGGATCGTCAACGTGGGCGACTTGAAGTTCCACGAAGTTCCCCTGACGTATTTTATGGCACTTGCCTACGATTACGACAAATGGGGATACGGCAATCCCGACAGTTATAGAGAGTATACCAAACAGTGGGTACGACAAACCTTTCCGCAGGTGCCCCCTGCCATACAGTCGGATATCGACCTTGTTTTCACGGACTATATTGCAGTCAATGCACTGCGCAGACCGGAAGCCCTGCACCCCGGAATCTATCATCCCTGCCACTATGGGGAGACGGACCGGATGCTGTTGCTGGCTAAACGGATAGAGGATGTGTCCTGCGGGGTAATGAAGGCTTTGAGAAAGCAGGAGCAGGAAGCCGGGCTGCTTTCAAACGCATACTACAGCATGATCCATTATCCTGCCATGGCGAGCATGAATCTGTTGAAAATGCACCTGTATGCCGGCAAGAACAATCACTATGCAAGGCAGGGCAGAGTTGTGGCGAACACATACGGTGATTTGACGGCGGACTGCATTTGCAGGGACAGAGAATTTGCCAAAGAGTGGGCGGCTTTTCAAGACGGCAAGTGGGACGGTATGCAGCTTGCGCAGCATATCGGTTTTACCAAATGGAACGAGGACGATTACCGCTACCCGGTCATTGCAAAGATAGAACCGGCGCACCAGCCCAGAATGAGTGTTTCCAGAAAAGATGATGAGAGAACAGCGGTCAAAAACTATGGGAATCCGATGAGGATCACCGTCTCTGATTTTCAGTGTATGGGCTGCGAGGAGGTGATTCTGGAGATTGCCAACGGCGGTATCGGAAGTCTGCACTATGAGATTACGGTGGAAGATTCCGGGGATGGAGGGCTTCCTGATTGGCTTTCCGTGACGCCGATGTCGGGGAGCACAGAGAAGATCAGCGAGGTATCGCTTCGCTGTATTCGCGATAAGATGCAGGATGAGGGTCAGCAAGTGCGCCTTTTGATTTCGGACGGAGATACGACGGTTGCCGTGGATGTTTCCGGTAAGGCTGTGAAGACCGACGAGCTGTCTGACAATACAGATCATGTCTTTCTTGCAAGGAACGGCGTGATTGCCATAAACGCGGAGCATTACTGCGGGAAAAAGGATGTCGTGAAAGGAAAATACACGATTCTTTCCGAATACGGGAAATACGGCTCCGGGATAAAGGTATTACCAAGCACGGCGGATTTTGACGAAACGGAAGAAAAGCCGGAAGTGAGTTATCTCTTTTACCTGGAGGAGGCGGGAGAATATCAGGTGGATATCATTACGTCGCCATTCAATTCCGTGGTCAATCACCGCAGCGTCAATATGATGGTGCAGGGCAGAAAGGTCGAACTTCTTCCTGAGGATTTCGGTGCGGGAGATTATAACGATGCGAGATGGTGTGCGGGTGTGCTGGACCAGGAACGCCGATGCAGCGTCATCCTGCCCTTTGAAAAAGGAGTGCAGGAACTTACGCTGGGAGCTCTGGAGGCAGGCGTGGTACTGGAGAGGATTCTCATACATAAACCGGAAACCGTACTCCCCGATGCCTATTTGGGACCCGAGGAAAGTTACATGGTTTGATGAGACGGTCCGTCTCATCGGAAAAAATTGAGTATGAAAGAAAAATATATTTATGGAGGGTAATATGATTAGAGCAAACAATCCCATAATGGCAGGGTTTTACCCAGATCCGTCGATTTGTCGCGTAGAAAAGAATTACTATATGGTTCATTCTACATTCGCGTACTTTCCGGGTGTTCCGATTTTTCAGAGCCAAGATCTGGTTCACTGGACACAGATTGGCAATGTGCTTGACCGTGATTCTCAGCTGCCGCTTAAAGGCTGCAGGCTGTCGCAGGGTATATTTGCACCGACAATCCGATACGATCGGGGTATGTTCTATATGATCACAACGAATATTTCCGAAGGAGGAAATTTCATTGTGACCGCAAAGTCGCCGGAGGGTCCGTGGTCGGAACCGTATTTTCTGGGTCCCGATGCGATGGGAATCGATCCGAGCCTTTTCTTCGATACGGACGGAACGTGTTATTACATCGGACAGCGTGAAAAAGAAGGCGCAAAATATTACGGCGATTGCGAAGTGTGGATTCAAAAATTGAACCTTGAGACAATGAAGCTGGAAGGAGAAGCGGCAGCAGTATTGGATGGTTTTCAAAAGAATGCCATCTGGCCGGAGGGTCCGCATCTGTACCACATAGATGATTACTACTATATCATTCACGCGGAGAGCGGAACGGCGTTTCATCACAGCGTCATGGCAGCGAGAAGCCGTGATATATTCGGACCATATGAGTATTGTCCGTCGAATCCGATCATCACACACAGGCATCTTGGCAACGATTATCCTGTGACCAGTGTCGGTCACGCCGATTTGGTGGATGACGGCAACGGAAACTGGTATATGGTTATGCTCGCCTGCCGCCCGCAGGAAGGGTACACACTGTTGGGGCGTGAGACGTTTCTTGCAAAGGTGGCATGGGAAGACGGATGGCCGGTGGTGAATCCGGGAATCGGACGGCTGGAGGACGTATTCGAAATTCCGGGAGAGGGAGGTGCGGCAGGCGATTTGGATGACCGCAGAACCTATACATTTGACGAGAAGGATGTTCCGCCGGAGTTCCTGTCGCTTCGCAACAACAGGGAAAAAGTGATGTCACTGTCGGAACGTCCGGGTTATTTAAGGATGTATATGAGGAGAGATACTTTGAAAGATCTCGCTGAGCCGGCATATCTTGCGCTTCGCCAACAGCATATGGAGTGTGTGGTCGAGACCGAGGCTGAACTTCATTTCGGTGAGGAGGGCGGATGCGCCGGTGTTGCGTTGATGCAGAACGACGAAAACCATCTGCGGGTGGAACGTTTCCGCGAAGGCGGCAGGGAGGGACTCCGTGTTATCCGCTGCGTTCAGGGGAACGATGAGGAACTCTGTTTGACAGACGGAATAGAAGAGGATCTAATAGGATTGAAGGTGAATGTACACGGACTCTTGGCAGATGTAGCGTATAGATTTAACGATGGTTGGAAAGATATGATTTCGGGTATTGATATCAGGTCATTGAGCACGGAATCTGCCGGCGGGTTTGTCGGCTGCACGATAGGAATGTATGCTTCCGGCAACGGAAAGGACACGGGCGGTTATGCCGATTTTACTCATTTTACTTATCAACATTAAATAAGCGGGGAAAATATCATGGAGATGACATTAAGGTGGTATGGTTCAAAATTTGATACGGTAACTTTAAAACAGATTCGTCAGATTCCCGGTGTGACAGGTGTCATATCGACACTCTATGACACAGCGCCGGGAGAGGTGTGGAGCAGGGAACGCATTCGCGCTCTCAAAGATGAGATAGAAGCGTCGGGGCTGCATCTGTCCGGAATTGAGAGTGTCAACATTCACGATGCGATCAAGATCGGCAGTCCGGAGAGGGAGCAGTATATTGCCAATTACATAGAGACATTGGAGAATCTCGGCAAGGAAGATATTCATCTTGTATGCTACAATTTTATGCCGGTATTTGACTGGACTAGAACGGAGCTTGCGCGCGTGAGGGCCGATGGCTCGACGGTTCTGGCGTACACGCAGGAAGCGGTCGATGCGCTCGATCCGGAGAAAATGTTTGCCTCCATCGCGGGCGATACGAACGGAACCGTGATGCCGGGCTGGGAGCCGGAGCGTATGGCACACGTCAAAGAACTGTTTGAAATGTACAAGGATGTGGACGACGAGAAGCTGTTTGAAAATCTTAAATACTTTTTGGAAAAGATCATGCCGGTCTGTGATGAGTACGACATTAACATGGCAATTCATCCGGACGATCCGGCTTGGAGCGTGTTTGGTCTGCCGCGTATCATTATCAACAAGACAAACATTCTGCGCATGATGAAGATGGTGGATAATCCGCACAACGGCGTGACATTTTGTTCCGGTTCTTACGGGACGAACCTTGAGAATGATCTGCCGGACATGATCCGCTCCCTGAAGGGAAGGATTCATTTTGCCCATGTACGCAACCTGAAATTCATCTCACCGACGAATTTTGAGGAGGCTGCACACTTGTCGAGCGACGGTACGTTCGACATGTATGAGATCATGAAAGCACTTTACGAAATTGACTTTACCGGACCAATCAGACCGGATCATGGGCGCATGATATGGGACGAGGTTGCCATGCCGGGATACGGACTGTACGACCGGGCATTGGGAGCGACTTACTTAAACGGTCTCTGGGAAGCAATCGATAAGGCGGCCAAGAGAGCATGAGAGTAATAAACTGCAGCGATATAATGAGAATAAAGGAGTATGATGTTCTATGATATTAAGTTCCGACGGACTCAAAGATAAGGCGCGATGGGAGACAGCAGGTTACAGACTGCCCGAGTTTGACAGGGAGGCGGTTGTATCGGCCACCAAAGAAAATCCCTTCTGGATTCATTTCGGTGCCGGCAATATTTTCCGTGCATTTCAAGCAAATGTTGTGCAGAATCTGTTAAATGAAGGCACTCTGGACAGAGGTCTGATCGTGGCGGAGGGGTTTGACTATGAGATCATAGAGAAGATGAACCGCCCTCACGATGACTATACGATTGCCGTGACGTTGAAGTCGGACGGCAGCATTGAGAAAACGGTAGTCGGCAGCGTTGTGGAATCCTGTATTCTGGATTCCGATAATGAAGAGGAGTACGGGCGGCTTAAGGAAATTTTCGGCAAGGACTCCCTGCAGATGGTTTCCTTTACGATCACAGAGAAAGGTTACAGTCTGGTAAACGGTAAAGGCGAGTGTCTTGCGGACGTTGCGGCGGACTTTGCGGCGGGTCCTGCAAAACCGTCGAGCTATATCGGCAAAGTGGCATCTCTTTTGTACACACGCTATCTTGCCGGTGAGAAACCGATTGCCATGGTCAGCATGGATAACTGTTCCCACAACGGTGATAAGTTGTATGCGGCTGTCAACGAGTTTGCACGGAAATGGACGGAGAACAAAACCGCGGAAGAAGGATTCCTGTCCTATGTGAACAATCAGGAAAAAGTAACGTTTCCGTGGACAATGATCGATAAGATCACCCCTCGTCCGGACGCTTCCGTGGAGAAGATTCTGAAGGCGGATGGACTGGAAGGTTTAGAGCCTGTCATCACTTCCAAAAACACATATGTGGCTCCGTTCGTCAACGCGGAGGAGTGTGAGTATCTGGTGATTGAGGATGCGTTCCCGAACGGGCGCCCGGCGCTGGAAAAGGGCGGGATCATGTTTACCGGACGTGAGACGGTGGACAAGGTGGAGAAGATGAAAGTCTGTACCTGTTTAAATCCGTTACATACGACGCTGGCTGTTTACGGATGCCTGCTCGGCTATAAGAAGATTTCGGAGGAAATGAAGGATGCGGAGCTCCATAAAATGGTGGAGACAATCGGATATAAGGAGGGGCTTCCCGTGGTGGTAAATCCGGGGGTGCTCGATCCGAAGGAATTTATAGACACGGTGCTTAATATGCGTATCCCCAATCCGTTCATGCCGGATACACCCCAGAGAATTGCCACGGACACATCGCAGAAACTGGCGATTCGTTTCGGGGAGACCATCAAAGCATATGCGGCATCGCCGGATCTGAACATAGCGGATTTGAAACTGATACCTCTGGTATTTGCAGGGTGGCTTCGGTACCTGATGGCGGTGGACGACAACGGAAATCCGTTTGAACTCAGTCCGGATCCGCTCCTAGATACGGTGTGTCCTTATGTGGCAGGATTCAAATTGGGGGAAGATGCGCAGGTGGAGACCGCGCTGAAATCGATTCTTGAAGATGCGAAGATATTCGGCGTGAATCTGTATGAGGTCGGCATGGCGGACAGAGTGTGCGGATATTTCAAGGAGTTGATTGCAGGGTCTGGGGCGGTCCGCAGGACGCTTGAGAAGTATACGTCGTAGTATGGTTATTGTATTCCCGGCGCTTGTTTTCTCAGTAAACTGTTCTGATTTGGCTGGCAATTCCTACGCGATAAATCGCTTCGGAATGGAGGTTACCATGAAAAAATTTATGGATGAAAATTTTCTGCTGTCTACAGGGACAGCGCAGAAATTGTATCACGAGTATGCGAAAGTGATGCCGGTGCTGGATTATCATTGCCACATCAATCCGCAGGAAATATATGAGGACCGGAAGTTCGAGAATATCACCCAGGTGTGGCTCGGCGGTGACCATTATAAATGGCGGCAGATGCGGTCAAACGGCATAGAGGAGAAGTATATTACGGGGGATGCGCCCGATTATGAGAAATTTCTGAAGTGGGCGCAGACATTGGAGATGGCAATCGGCAATCCTCTGTATCACTGGAGTCATCTTGAGTTACAAAGATACTTCGGGTATCACGGCTGCCTCAATGAAGAAACGGCAGAAGAAGTCTGGAATCTGTGTAACGAACAGTTGGCTCGGGACGACCGCAGTGCGCGCAGCCTGATCAAGATGTCGGGCGTGACACTGATCTGTACGACGGACGATCCGGCAGATCCGCTGGAATGGCATGAGAAGATTGCAGATGACGACAGTTTTGACGTGCAGGTACTTCCCGCATGGCGGCCGGATAAGGCGATGAATTTGGAGAAGGAAGATTATCCGGTGTATCTTAAGAAGCTCAGCGAGGCGAGCGGCATAGAGGTGAACAGCTTTGCCGCGCTGACGGAGGCGCTGCGCAGACGCATGGATTTCTTTGAAGAGAGAGGATGCTGTATCTCTGACCACGGTCTGGAGTATGTGATGTACTCACCGGTGTCCGATCGGGAGGTAGAAGAAATCTTTGCGAAACGCCTTGCGGGAGGAGCGATTAATCGGCAGGAAGAGATGCGGTTTAAGACGGCATTTATGATTGCCATGGGAAGAGCTTACCACGAGAAAAACTGGGTGATGCAGCTTCATTACGGTGTAAAGCGGGACAACAACAGCCGCATTTTCCGTGCGGTGGGACCGGATGCCGGAATCGACAGTATCGGAAGCAACGCCCCGAATGCAGAGTTGGCGGACTATCTGAATGCACTTGCGGATACGGATGAACTGCCGAAAACGATACTGTACTCCTTAAATCCGGTCGACAATGCGGCGATCGGCACCATTATCGGCTGTTTTCAGGATTCTTCGGCAATCGGGAAGATTCAGCAGGGGAGCGCATGGTGGTTTAACGATCACAAGAACGGTATGAGAGAGCAGATGACTTCACTGGCAAGCCTCGGACTTCTGGGCAACTTTATCGGCATGCTGACGGATTCCAGAAGTTTTCTTTCATACACGCGGCATGAGTATTTCAGACGGATTATGTGTGACCTGATCGGCGGATGGGTAGAGAACGGTGAATATCCGGAGGATTACAGGGTATTGGAGAAGATTGTGAAAGGGATTTCCTACAACAATGCAGTGAGATATTTCGGGTTTGACCTGTAGTACCGAGTCTGTGTAATGATATATTTGAGAACAGATGCAGCAGGAAATTGAGTATAGAAGGATAAAGGAGAACAGGAAATGGGCAATGTAGCAGATACGATTCAGAAAATGGGCGTTGTACCTGTGGTAGTATTACATGATGCGAACAATGCCGCTCCCCTGGCAAAGGCACTGTGTGACGGCGGTCTGCCGTGTGCGGAAGTGACATTTCGCACGGATGCGGCACAGGAGTCGATTGCAACTATGACGAGGGAATATCCGGAGATGTTTGTGGGTGCCGGAACGGTTTTGACGGTCGAGCAGGTGGACCGGGCGGTAGGCGCAGGCGCCAAATTCATTGTCAGTCCGGGATTTGACCCGGAGATCGTGGATTACTGCCTGGAGAAAAATATTCCGGTGTTTCCGGGATGTATCACACCGTCCGAGGTTGCACAGGCAGTCAAGCGCGGGCTTAAGATCGTGAAGTTCTTTCCGGCGGAACAGTTCGGGGGCATGGCAACGATCAAAGCGATAGCGGCTCCGTATGTGGGATTGAAATTCATGCCCACCGGAGGAGTCAATGCAAAGAATCTGGAAAACTATCTGGCATGTGATGAGATCGTTGCGTGCGGCGGAAGCTGGATGGTCAAGGGTGACCTTATCAAGGCGGGTAAATTCGATGAGATTACAGCCCTGACTAAAGAGGCTGTAGAACTTGTGGCAAAGATTCGCAATAAATAAAACTCGGAGGAATATAAAATGGCAAAGAAGATCATTACATTTGGTGAGATTATGCTGCGCTTGGCACCGGAAGGATATTACCGTTTCGTGCAGGCTGATAAATTGGGTGCGACCTTTGGGGGAGGGGAGGCAAATGTTGCGGTGTCTCTGGCAAACTTCGGATTTGATGCGGCGTTTGTCACTAAGCTTCCGGGGCATGAGATCGGACAGGCAGCGGTCAACTCCTTAAGAAGATTCGGGGTGGATACCTCTTATATTGTACGCGGCGGTGACCGTGTCGGAATCTATTATCTGGAGAAAGGGGCATCCCAGAGACCTTCTAAGGTAATCTATGACAGGGCAGGTTCCGCAATCTCTGCGGCTGTGCCGGATGATTTCGACTGGAAGACGATTTTTGACGGAGCGCAGTGGTTTCATTTCACCGGAATCACACCCGCATTAAACGACGGCGTGGCGGCAATCTGCCTGGAGGCCTGCAAGGCGGCCAAAGAAGCGGGTATCAAGATCTCCTGTGACTTAAATTATCGCAATAAGCTGTGGAGTAAAGAGAAAGCCGGGCAGGTGATGGGTGAACTCTGCAAGTATGTGGATGTCTGTATTGCCAACGAGGAGGATGCAGCGGACGTGTTCGGTATTCATGCGGCGAACACGGATGTCAAAGCCGGTGAGGTAAACAGGGAAGGTTACAAGGATGTTGCGAAGCAGCTTGCCGACCGTTTCGGATTTGAAAAAGTTGCAATTACATTGAGAGAGTCTGTCTCAGCCAACGACAACAACTGGTCCGGTATGCTGTATGACGGGACGGATTATTTCTTCAGTAAAAAATATATGATACATATCGTGGACCGCGTAGGCGGCGGCGACAGTTTCGGCGGCGGTCTGATCGCGGCAATTCTCAGCGGATACGATGCGCAGGAGACGATTGAGTTCGCGGTTGCGGCATCGTGTCTGAAACATTCCGTTGAGGGTGATTACAATATGGTATCCATGGACGAAGTGAAGAAACTCGCGGGCGGTGACGCGTCCGGCCGTGTGCAGCGATAATAGTTCACTGTAAGTTCATAACCTGTGTTTATCACCCCATTCACACATCCCGTCCAAAATCGGAATCAGAGATTTACCGCGTTCGGTCAGGCTGTATTCCACCTTGGGCGGGATTTGGGGATACTCTTTTCTATTGATCAGTTGGTCTGCCTCCAGTTCTTTCAAAGTAGAACTGAGCGTTTTATAGGAAATCACGCCGATATATTTTTGCATTTCATTGAAACGGACTACTCCAAATTCCATTAAAGTATATAGAATAGTCATTTTATATTTTCCGTTGATCAATGACAGGGTATAACTGAACCCCGTCGTCTCCAAATTCTCATTTGAAATACATCTGTTTCCCATGATTTATCATCCTGTCTTTTATTGGTTTGTATGACACTTTCCCGGAGGTAAGTATTATACCTAAATGTTAGTATCATACCTAAAGGTGCGTACTTGTTTTTTGTATAGCAATTAATAAAATAATAGTATGGACTTTATAAAAAGTCAAATTCCAGAAATAATAGGAGGCTATCGCTATGAGTAAGAAAATCGTTGTAATCACGGGAAGTCCGCGCAAAAACGGGAACAGCTTTGCCATGACGCAGGCATTCATTGAAGCTGCTGAGGCAAAGGGACATACTGTTACCCGCTTTGATGCCGCTATGCAGAAGATTGGCGGATGTCATGCCTGCGAGACCTGTTATTCCACAGGGAAGGCATGCACCTTTGACGATGATTTCAATACGATTGCACCGGCTATTTTGGAGGCAGATGCCATTGTGTTTACCATGCCGGTTTACTGGTATTCCATTCCGGCACAGATCAAAGGAGTCATTGACCGCATCTTTTCTTTGGTTGTCGGCGGCAAGGATATTGCAGGCAAGGAATGTGCACTGATCACCTGCTGTGAGGAGGAGGATATGTCTGTCATGGACGGTGTGCGGATCCCGATCGAGCGCACGGCTGCTCTGAACAAGTGGAAGATGGTCGGTGAAGTGTTAATTCCTGGAGTATTGAATGTCGGCGATATTGACAAGACCGACGGATGCAAGAAGGCGGCGGAATTGGCTGATGCGATTTAAGGAGGACAATATCGAAGAAGAGTCTGCTGCAGAATGCGGCAGGCTCTTTTTGGTGCATATGTGAAAACGGCAGCTGTAACATATCATAACCCTCCCTTGTGGAATGATTGCGATAGATGCTATAATCAAAATATCAATCTTTTTTAGAGAACAGGAAACAAGCGAGGATTAAAATATGATCTACAGTGATTTTCAAGGGAAACAGTTATCTTTATTGGGATTTGGGACGATGCGCCTCCCGCTTATGCCGGACGGAAGCGGCGAGGTGGACGAGGAAGAAGTGAGTCGGATGGTACGCTATGCGGCGGATCACGGTGTGAATTATTATGATACCGCATATCCATATCACAACGGTAAATCTGAAATCATCATTGGAAAGGCGTTAAAGCAGCTACCGCGCGAGGATTTCTATCTGGCGACCAAATATCCGGGTCATCAGATCTCGGCGAGCTATAACCCGGCACAGACTTTTGAGGAGCAGCTTGGAAAGTGTGACGTGGAATATTTCGATTTTTATCTGCTTCACAATATTTATGAAAATTCTATCGGAACCTACACCGATCCCAAGTGGGGTATTGTAGATTATTTCGTGGAGCAGAAGCGGCTCGGACGGATTAAACATCTGGGTTTTTCGTGCCATGGACTTCAGGACACTCTGGTTGATTTTCTGGATCGATACGGGGATATGATGGAGTTTTGCCAGATTCAGTTAAACTACTTAGACTGGACTTTACAGGATGCGCAGGCAAAATATGAGCTTTTGAGGAAGCGTGGGATCCCCGTATGGGTTATGGAGCCGGTAAGGGGCGGTAAGCTTGCCGATATCGGCGAGGCGGCGAAGGAGAGGCTGGATGGGTTCAGACCGGGAGAGAGCGCCGCATCATGGGCGTTTAGATGGCTTCAGGGACTCCCGAATGTCAAGATGATCTTGAGCGGTATGTCCACTATGGAGCAGATGGAAGAAAACGTACAGACTTTTGAAGAGCGAATGGTATTGACGGATGCAGAAAATCAAGCACTGCTTGAGATCGCGGAGGGAATGAAGAACTCCGTGCCCTGCACCGCATGTCGTTATTGCTGCGGAGACTGCCCGAAGAAGCTGGATATACCCAAATTACTTTCGCTCTATAATGAAATGAGATTTTCACCCAGTCTCAATATTGGTATGACGATTGATGCGCTGGCAGAGGACGGCAGACCCACGGCGTGTATCGGCTGCGGCAGATGTGCAAAGATCTGTCCGCAGAAAATCAGTATCCCTGATGCGATGAAAGAATTCTCGGGATTGCTGGAGACAGTACCCCATTGGGAGGATCTGTGCAGGCAGAGAGAGGAAGCTGCGAGAAGGCTGCGGGAGAGTACATAATGTGAAATTAGTATCAGATGATAGCTGGACACATAACTTGCTATTATCAATTAACCATGATATTATATTCTATGCATTTACGAAATAGTAAAAAAATGAAAGAATATTAGTTAGGGTATTGACAAAAAATGTATACAAATGACACAATTTTGACAGCACAGCACAGCACAGCACAGCACAGCACAGCACAGCACAGCACAGCACAGC
>JAFLTD010000006.1:0-35430 GCA_022510625.1 Lachnospiraceae bacterium | reverse complement strand
GCACAGCACAGCACAGCACAGCACAGCACAGCACAGCACAGCACAGCACAGCACACTTTAATTAACTACAAATATAGCAAAGCACATTTTACATCCTATGTGGTTGGATAGGGTGTGTAATGTGCTTTTTGTTATGTGCAAATGTGATTGGAGAAGAAAGAAGGAGAGGAAGAATGTATTGTAAAAAATGTGGAAAAGAATTGGATGACGGCAAAGCATTTTGTCCGTATTGTGGGCAAAAACAAGGGGAAGAAATAGAAGAAAGTACTCCGCAAAAAGAAAATCATATGAGTGATAAAAAGATATACGCAATAGGAGCAGTAGGTGCAGTTGTTATTCTTGCTGTGATTGCAATTGTCAAACTGGTAGGTAGGAATAATGCCGCAGAAAATTCTATAGTGGTAAATGAGAATGCAACAGACGAAGATATAGATGGAACAAAAGAAGTGCAGAAGAGTACATTGGATAGTACAACTGTAACGGAAAAGGAATCGGAAAATGCCGAGAAGAACTCAGAAGACAGCAATCTGGGCGAAGCAGTAAACGTGCAAGTATCAAGCGTTAAGATTGGAGAAAATGAGTATTGGTTTGATGAAGATGGGGATCTAATAAGGGCGAAGGATGGTAATAAGGAAATAAATATTTCATATTTGACGGATTCCGGACAAAATAAAGTGGAATATAATCCGACTATGTGGGGAGCATTATTGACTACGGAATATGATGGAACCCCATTAGGTTTATTGGGGATCAGTTTTTTTAATGCAAACAATCACCTTTGCAAAAGAGTTGAATATAAATCCGAGAATGGAGAGTTATTACAGAGTTCAGAATTTTCATATGATGACAAGAACAACCTTATTAAAGTCAATGAAATGAGCACTGAATATGATTGGACATCAGAGATATTGATTGATTATGAAAATGAGAGCAACCAGATTGTATTCACTGATTATTATGATGATTTATCTGATTCTGACCATCATATAAGTAAGTACACATATGACTTTAATAACGATGATAAATTGGCGAAATTCACATTTGATTTTAGTGCAAACGCTGAGTCTGGACGGACAACTGAATATACATATGATGAGAAAGGTAATTTAATCTGTAAAAAGGAGACTACATCTATTGGTGTCAGAACTATAGATTATAACTATGATGAAAATAGAAATGTGATCATAGAAGAAATACATGAAGATGGTACTAATGATACTAATAGAACTGAATATCAATATGATGAAAAAGGGAATTTAGTTCGGAGTGAACAAATATCATATCTAACCTATGAAAATGGTATTACGGAACTTAATGCCGACAGCTCCTTTTATAATAAAGCGGTCTCTGCTAATGACCATAAGCAAATTTATGAATACCAATACGACGATAATGGCAATATGACATCATGGTATAGGGGTATTGAATCATCTAATTATGATGAAAATGGAACCCTTATCCAACAGAGTTCATCTGACTGGTATCAAATGCGTGAGTATAACGAAGATGGGAAGCTGACAACATATACATGGCTTGCCAGCGGTACGGGAAGTGACGTTACAGACGATACTTCAGAGTATTTGTATGATGAGCAAGGGAGGCTGATTGAGATTACGATCAATGGAGAAACTGCTGTTACAATCAGTTATACCGATACTGGTTTGCTTGCAGGAATTGATTCCGTTAAAGAAACGAATACAATAGATTGGGATGTCATTTATAACTTATTGCCGGAAACTGAGAGAGATATCATGGAGGTTTTTGGTTTCTTAAACTATAGAAATCAAGATATTATCGTAGAATACAGATAGGAGAAGCCAATGAAAAACATTATCATGTGTGCAAAAATGTTTTCCGTTATGTTGACTATTCTGGTGGTTACAGGCATAATCTGGAACATTTTCGGTACTAATTCCGAAGGAGAAAGGTCTGCGACGGAAATTTCTGATCAATCTGAGAAGATGCCAGAAGAAATTGTACAGACGGAAGTTACAGAACTGGATGTGACGGATGCAGCTGCGATGGAAGAAACGCAAATAACACAAGCCGATATTGAAAAAGAAAAGATTAAGTTGGAGTTAGTACGGAGCAGACTGGATGAAGTACAGACGCAGCTTAAATTTTATCAGAGCCTTCCGGAACAATTATCTGAGGAGGAGATAGAAGAGATCGCGCAGAGCAGAATTCTCCAGTGTTATGAAGAAAATGTTGTATTGGCAGTAGAGGCGAAAACACTTCTAATGAGTGGTCTGGGAGTTTCCGTGCCCTCCGGCTTTAATACTACAAGCGCAACAGATAATTATGAGGAATATTTAAAAGAGGAAATAACAGAGAGTATTGTAGGACAGATTGGGTCTGAAAACGTACAGAATGCAGTGAGATACGGAATTGACGGTGCTTTAGAGGCGTATGAGGCGGACGGTTCGCTAAGTTCGGCATTGAGCGGTGCGGTGGATTCCGTAGTGGAAGGAGTTGTAGCAGATATACAGGACTATCCATACCAGTTGGCAAAAGGAATTTTGGATGAAACCACTGGCGGTTTATATAGTATTGCAGAAGGATTGATAACCAGTGATTCACCGGAAGATTTTCTCAATGGTTTAGCGGACGAAAAAACTGGCGGTTTAATTGGTTCAATTGGCAGTATTGCTAATTATGATAAAACGCCGACTGCTTTTTTTCAAAATTTGTCGAAGAGTGCATCGGAATCAGCGACAGAGTTAGAAAGTTTTTTGGATAAGGATACGGTAAATTCAGAAGATATAGCTAACATGATGTATCAGTATTCTATGTTTGGGGAGGCAATGCATGATTTAAACGGATATGACTGGAGTATTTATTATGATAATATGAAGACCGTATATTCACAGTTTATACGCAATGAAATTATGATTGAACTGCTCAGTGAGGAGGTCATTTATGAAGAAAATCAATAAAGAATATTTCTGGTTGGCTTACTTGGTTGCAATCTCTGTTGTAGGAATCCTTTTGCTAACCGATCGTATGCCGAAATTCAATTTAAATAAAGATGATCGAACAGACAAGGGTTCTGAGAGGCAGGAAGTGTTGGAAACCGAGACAGAGGGAATTGCAAGTGAAGCTGTTGCTCCGAAAGAAAGTGTAAGCGCAGAACGAAATGAAACAGAAGAAGAACGTTCACTCAAAGAAGAATATAATGAACTTGTAAAACAAATTGAAGAGAAGGAAAAACAGCTTGAAGAATGTCGGACACAGTTGGAAGCGGAAGAGAAAACAAAATTTGCAATTTTACATAAATACGGAGAGCAAATGCAAGGCATTCGAGCGAAGTATCAACCACTCATCAATTATAATGTAAAAAATTTTGAGGCGCAGTATGATGTTGGTGGGAGCAGAGAGATACAGGACACTAATCAGGGTTTTTATGCAATTGGAGAACTGTCTAAGTATACGCCTTGGGGTATTTGGGTGAATATGTTTACTTCTATGGCACTTGATAACAGTAATGCTAATTACGATGTTATGGTAAGTGCTAATAACGCTTTTGGAACAGGAATGCAGGCAATTATCGTGGATACCAGGGCGGAAGTAGAGCAGTTTAACGCTAAGCTGGATTTCTATGAAACGCTTACAGCAGAGAGTGGAAATGCGGACTTCTCACGCTATACAGATGAAAAATTAAGGATGATATGGGAAAATCAATACTTGATGGAATATGCCCTAAATGGTGAAGATGTAAATATTGAGCCCTACGCAAACGAAGTATATAAAAAACTTTATATTATGGGTGCGACAACCAAAATATTGGAGGATTATTACCAGACGCTTTTGACTGACTGCGACAGCAAGACAAGCAGCATTAATAGGCTGGAAAATCAATACTTGGAGATTATGGAAGTAGTTGATACGGATAAAACCGGAGAAATCGCGAATATGGTTTCGGACAGTGAATTAGAAAAATATATGACGCCACTTATCAATGCGGGCATGAAAGCCTCTCAAGGGTATGCGGGACTCGGGGCTTCCTCACAATTGGTTGATTCTACATTCAAATATACAATTTACGGACGAACCTATTGGCATTATAAAGAAAGCATAACAATGGTAAATGGTGATAGGGTACATATTTATTATGCGGGGAATAAACCGGTCTATGTCAACGGATACTATTTCTATAATGGTCGGATACTAAATGGAGACGACAGTGTAGACGCAGAAACATTGTATAATGAAGCAATGTGGATGGCGTCGGCGAGCCACGAAAAAAAGGAACAGTGCGAATTACATATGATGCTGCTGCTTAATGCATGTGGACAGTATTATTAGCCCAAACCGGGTGTCTGTACGCTTTTGGATTCATTAAGTTTATTTTCCATCAAAGTATAAATTCGGTCAATATCGGCAAAGAAAAGAGGAATGCCGTGCTTGTGCAAACGAAGATTGTAATTTAAATTTTCAACAATATATTTTGCGGTAGAAGCATGGGAAGCCAGTGGTCGTCCCTGGCTGGTATGTATATGATCAAAGTAATCCTCAATGATAGGGAATGCATTTTGAATTAAATAAGCAGCATCCCATCCGCCACATTTTCCGAGTACTATTTTAGTACACTTTTTGTATTTTAGTACCTGTTGGTCATACACTTTTCGATATTTATCACATTTAGAACTCACGGGAACCATCCAGAAGATAAGAGGATTATGAGAATCCTTGATAGCAAGAAAATGAGGGCGGTAATTGCCGCATTCCTTATTACTCATTAATGTAGAATCTTTTACCTCTTCAAAAAAGCTATCCTTAATGTGATAGAAAAATCCAGACTGTATTTTCATAAGACTCCTTAACGGAAGTCCCCACCACAGAAGGGTGGGGACAAAATGTTTATACCGAATAATTTGTAGCTCGCACCATCGGTAAGCGAGAACATTTGACACACTGAATAACTTATACCCCGCGCCATCAGTAAGCGGCAACATTTTTGTACCTTTATTATATGCAGTATAGTTGGGAAAAGCAATAGGAAATACAAATTTTTATTTTTCATGTTTACCACCTGATGTGAGGAGAGAAATAATACATCGCACTCCTCCCTTGTGGAATGATTGCGATAGATGATATAATGTGCGTGACAAACAGAACACTCCGGACGGAAGGAAATAACATGAATAAAGCAAGGGTAGAAAAAGCAGCCAGAGCACTTTTGGCTATGCAGAGGCATTCCTGGGAACAGGGGACTGCAATGCAGGCATTTCTGGCCATCGGAGATATGGAAACGGTGACCGCCATGGCGTTTGAATCCGTAAACCGCAGTGTGGAGGACGGCAGGGCAGCAGTGATCGGTGTGACCGAAGCTGTTACGGACCATCTCAGTGTAGGGGAAGGATTGATCAAAGCCTGTGAACTTACCGGGAATAAGTTCCTCCGTGAAGGAAGAGAGAGACTTTTACACTGGGCACTGAATGGGGCGCCCAGAAGTGCGGAAGGGATCATATATCATTTGAATAGTACGAAAGAATTCTGGGCGGATTCTTTCTACATGTGTCCGCCTTATTTCGCGGCAGAGGGTTTGTATGATGAAGCGTTGAAGCAGTGGAACGGCTATTGGGATGCTCTGTTTGACGACGATGCAAAACTGCTCTGCCATATGTGGGATGACAGTGCAGGAAACTTTTCGAGAATCGACCATTGGGGAACCGGCAATGGATGGGCATTGGCGTCAATTCCCCGGATGCTGGAGCATCTTCCGAATGAAAAGTACGGAAAAGAAAGAACCAAGTTGATTGAAAGAGGAGTTACAATTCTGAATTCATTGATTACCTATATGAGTCCGGAAGGATATTTTCACGATGTGGTGGATAATCCCGAGACATTTGTGGAGGTCAATCTCTCCCAGATGACAGCATACTTTATCTATAAGGGCATTTGCGGCGGCTGGTTGGATGACAGCTATCAACCGTATGCGGATAGGATGAGGCAGGCCGCCAACGCAAAGATGAATGAATTTGGATTTATCTTTGATGTGTGCGGAGCCCCAAGCTTTGATAAGTCCGGCTATTCTCCGGAAGCGCAGGCATTCTATATCCTGATGGAGACAGCCGGATGCGGAGCAGAAGAAAACAGCCTTAGGAATTGACATTCCGGCTTGCGGCTCTTATTATTTATAGAGAAAATAAGAAGTGAAAATAATTAATATAAAGATAGAAATGAGGTTAATATGTCATACGATAATTATTGCAATGCCTTGAAATCCGGACAGAAAGAATACCGTGCGCATCTGCAGAAAGGCGGATTTCCCTATCTGCCCGCGCTTGATGAAATACTGTCATACATACCGGTTGAATATGAGGTGGATATCGGCTTGTGCGAGATACCGCTGGAGCTGGTCGTAGGTACGAAGACGAGGGGACGGACCAATGCTTTCGCATCAAATTTTATGCCTCTTTTGGCGACCAACACCGAATTTGCCACCAAATGGATGCACTTGTGCACATCCTTGCAGGACGAGGGACTGCACGATTCCGTGAAAGCTTATGAGTTCATGAACCGGTTTTATATACTGGAGGGCAACAAGCGGGTAAGCGTTCTGAAATACCTGGATGCGTACAGCGTTCCCGGAACCGTCATCAGGGTCGTTCCTAAACGCACGGATGCCAAGGAAAATGAGATCTATTTTGAATTTTTAGATTTTTATGAGATCACCCGGATCAATTATATTTACTTCAGTGAGAGGGGGCGGTTTGCCAAATTCCTGGAGCAGGTAGGGACCCCAGAGGGAGAAAAATGGACGGCGGATGACCGTCTGGAAATGAGCACAGTTTATATCAATTTCCGAAAGGCGTTTGAGGCAAAAGGCGGCAAGAAACTGCCGATTACCGTGGGCGATGCCCTATTGGCGTTTATTACCGTGTTCGGATATCAGGAGACCAAAGAGAAAACAGTGCAGGAGATCAAAAAAGATCTTTCCAAGATTTGGGATGAGTTTGTGGTATTGACGGAAGAACAGTCCATAGAATTATCCATGGACCCGCCTGAGGAGAGCACTTCACCTGCCCGGTACAAGAACTTGCTGAATCTGATCATTCCGGATAATTCAAACAAGGTCAAGATAGCCTTTTTATATGAGAAAACGCATAGGACATCCAGTTGGACATACAGCCATGAATTAGGAAGACTGTACTTGGACAACGTACTTCCGGGCCAGGTTGAGACGAAGGGATTCGAAAATATCGTTGCCGGTGAAAATGATCTGGAAAGGATGGAGGAGGTCGTCAAGGACGGCTATAATCTGATTTTTGCCACCACGCCGGTGATGCTGCCCGCCAGCTTAAAGTTTGCCGCTAATCATCCGGACGTGAAGATTATGAATTGTTCATTAAACACTTCACACCCTACGATCAGGACGTATTATGCCAGAATGTATGAGGCGAAATTCCTGGCAGGGGCCATTGCAGGATCTATGACCGCGACCAATAAGATCGGTTACATCGCCGACTATCCGATTTACGGTATGGCAGCCAGTATCAATTCCTTTGCGCTGGGTGCGAAGATGGTGAATCCGAATGCAAAGATTTATCTGGACTGGAGTACTTTAAAGGATCGGGATGTGACAATCACCGACGACCCCGAGATCAATTATATCATGGATAAGGACATCATATCACCCGGTAAGGCATCACGGCGTTTCGGGTTGTATTGTATCAGTGGGGACACACCCGAAAATCTTGCCATGACCACGTGGCACTGGGGAAAGCTATATGAAAAAATAATTCGTACCGTATTGAACGGTACGTGGAAGGAGGATGATGCCGCAACAGGAAGCCGGGCCATCAATTACTGGTGGGGCTTGTCCGCAGGGGTGGTTGATATGATATGTTCTCAACATTTGCCGCAGGGCACAAAGCGGCTGGTGGATCTGTTGCGTTACAATATCTGTTCGGAAACTCTCATGCCGTTTTCCGGTGACTTGTGGGCGCAGGACGGAACCGTTATGCATAATTCCGATCAGAGTATTCCTCCCAAGGAGATCATCACAATGGATTGGCTTGTGGATAACGTAGTGGGTGCCATGCCGTCAATCTCTGAGTTGAGCGAGGAGGCTCAGGCGGTTGCCAAAATGCAGGGGTTCGGCAAAAGCCAGACGTTGGGGAACTGATATTTTACAGGGGAGAAGAACCGGAAGAAGAGTGAGAACAACTGATGAAAATTATGGCTATATCCGATCAAGAATCTAAATTATTATGGGACTATTTTGACAAGAGTTACCTGGAAGGGATCGATCTGATCATCTCCTGCGGAGATTTAAAACCTCAATATTTGTCCTTTCTGGCGACTTTTACTACCTCACCGGTCATATACGTACATGGAAACCATGACGACAGATATGAGCAGACGCCGCCCGACGGATGTATCTGCATTGAAGACAAGATCTTCGTACATAACGGAGTCAGAATATTGGGACTTGGAGGTTCTATGCGCTACAAGCCCGGTGAACATCAGTACACGGAGAGGCAGATGCGCAGGCGTGTCAGGAAACTCTGGTTCAAGTTAAAGTATCACAAGGGTTTTGATATTTTGGTGACTCACGCACCTGCCTTTCAGTTCAATGATGAGGAATATCTGCCGCACAGGGGATTCGAAGTCTTTAGGACTTTGATGGAAAAATATAAACCGGCGTATTTCCTTCACGGACATGTGCACTTGAATTACGGAAGATTCCCGCGTGTGTCCACATATGACGATACGACGGTCATCAATACATTCGAAAAGTATATTTTTGAGATAGAAGATCGGTAAATATTTGTGTGATATACACATGAAAAAACAGGAAAGGACTATGGAATTACTATGCAAAAAGTATGGGACAAGTGGACGGGCATCAGCCTTGTCAAGCGAATTATTGTTGGTTTGGTGATCGGCGTCATACTGGCGCTTGCGATTCCGCAGGCTTCCGGCATCGGGATTCTGGGAGATGTGTTTGTTGGTGCACTGAAGGCGATGGCACCGCTTCTGGTTTTTTTCCTGGTCATGAGTTCCCTGTCAAATGCCGGTCAGTCACACGGCGGTGTCATTCGGACGGTTATCGTACTGTATATGTTCAGTACCGTGCTGGCGTCGGTGATTGCTGTCTTTGCAAGTATGATTTTCCCGGTTGACATGGTACTGCGGGAAGCAGCGGCCGAGGCAGCCGGAGCTCCTCAAGGTATCGTGGAAGTGCTCAGCACATTGCTCCTAAATGTTGTGGCAAATCCCGTGGCGTCGCTCGTAAATGCCAATTATATCGGTATTCTTTCCTGGGCGGTTCTTCTGGGTGTGGCATTCCGGGCGGCAAAGGATACGACCAAAGCAGCGCTTGCAGACATATCGGATGCAATCTCTTCGGTAGTCAGGATCATTATCAACTTTGCTCCCTTCGGTATTTTGGGGCTGGTGTATACGAGTGTGACGACAAGCGGTCTGGAGACCTTTACGGTATACGGTAAACTGCTGATCTTACTGGTAGGCTGCATGCTTGGCATTTACTTTATCACGAATCCGATTCTCGTCTACTGGTGCATCCGTAAGAATCCGTATCCGTTGATTTTTAAGTGCCTGAAACAAAGTGCGATCACGGCTTTCTTTACGAGAAGTTCCGCGGCAAACATTCCCGTCAACATGAGGATATGCGAGGAGATGGGTCTGGACAAAGATACTTATTCCGTGACGATTCCGCTGGGAGCAACCATCAATATGGACGGCGCGGCGATCACCATTACGGTGATGACTATGGCGACCGTACACACACTCGGCATTCCGGTAGATATTCCGACGGCGATCGTCTTAAGTCTGCTGGCGGCCCTTGCGGCATGCGGTGCTTCCGGTGTGGCGGGCGGCTCCCTGTTGCTGATTCCGATGGCATGTTCCCTGTTCGGCGTTTCCGACGCGGTATCCATGCAGGTCGTAGCGGTCGGGTTTATCATCGGTGTGATTCAGGATTCCGTGGAGACGGCGCTCAATTCCTCTTCCGACTTGTTATTGTCCGCATCCGCGGAATTCAGACAGTGGCGATTAGAAGGCAGAGAGATTAAATTCTAGGTTAGATCATACTCTAAGTTTTAACCTTTGGGAAAGGTGGATGTTATGAAAAAGGTAACAGTACTTCTTCACGATTATTGGCACCCGAGAGAGACGATTGTACCCATGCTTGAGTTGGTGTTTCCCAAGGACAGATGGGACATGACGGTCACGGAAAACGCGCAGGATCTTCTGAATAGTGAGGTTCCCGATCTGTTTGTATCCTTCAAGGACGCCAGTGAGGATAACCGTGTACCCACACCGTTGTGGTGTGATGATGCGTGGACAGCCGGACTCGATGAACGTATCAAGAATCATGGAATGGGTTTCTTGGCGGTTCACTGCGGTATTGCCGATATTCCCGAAGACCATTTTATCACGCGCAATATTTTGAGGGCTTTTTTTGTCAATCACCCTCCTCAGTGTGAGGTTTCTTTTGAGCCGGTTAAAGGAAATGAGATTACCGACGGCGTACCGGCGTTTACTTTCTCGCATGTTGATGAACACTATCATATCAAAATCATAGGAGACACGGAAGTCCTCGGTTACACGGTCTCGCAGCATGGGAAGCAGGAGGCTCTGTGGCGCCATGAGTATGGCAAAGGCAGAGTGGTGGGGATCACTCCCGGACACTCTTATGAGAATCTGGTTCAGCCCGAGTATCTGAAACTGTTAGCTAACTGTGCCGACTGGTGTGTGCGTTGACGGATAGCCGTTTATTGAAGTATAATCGTACAAGGTTATGCGGGCTTAGAAACAGAGGTACAAGGGAGAAAAGTTATGTTCCGGACATTGGTTGTCTTGCTTATATTGCTTACTATTATAATGATTTGCTGCATCGGAACAGTCAGCAAACGGGTTGTAAGAAATCGCGAGCATGTGTTGCATTTGATACGGACCGCTGTTTTTACGGCTGTATGTTATACCGGGTTTATTTTGGTTCCGTCCAAGTATTATCACTTGGCAGTCTTTATGGACGGGCTCTATTTCCTTTCCACGGACTGGCTGGTTGTGTATTTGATGCTCTTTGCTGCAAGTTACACACAAATATCGCCGCCTTCCAAATGGCCCAGGCGTATGATTGGATTTTTGGCGGGTATAGACTCCATATCCTTCCTTGTCAATACATTTACGCATCATATGTTTGATCTGAAAACCGTGATGTCGGCTTCGCTGGGCGTGGAATACTGGGATGTGCAATTGCATCCTCTGCATGCCGTACACAGAGTTTTTGTCTACGGCATTGTTCTATACAGTTTATTGATACTTACATATCGTTTTATCAAATCGCCTGTAATATATAAGAATAAATATGGCAGTATCTTGTTTCAGACAATGGCCGTGGTAGGTTTAAATATTATATGTTCTGTCATGGATACTTATTTTGACTATTCAGTCATTTTGTATGCATTCTTGGCAATATCAATCTGTCATCTGGCTTTATATGCATCCCCCAAAAAGCTGTTCGAGAAGATAAACTCTACCATAATGGAAGACTCTGTGGTCGGACTGTTTGCCTATGATAATGCCGGATTGTGTGTAGGTGTCAATGAGATGGCAAAGAATCTGTTTGCGAGCGGTGAAGATATTTACACTGTGGCGGAGAAGTATCTGGCCGATTGGAAAGAGACGTATAAGGACCGTGCCGAAAGGGTCATTGATACCGATCAGGTCGTGGTGAAAGGCGGCACGGAGATGGATGTACATGTTACATACCAGAAATTCTTCGATGAGAAGGGCAGAGATTTAGGATGCTGTTTCCAGTTTGAGGACCGCACGGAGGTCGCCAGAGAATTTCGTGAGGAGCAGTATAGGGCGACACATGATATACTGACGGGACTTTTAAACAGGAACGCATTTGCGGATGAGGCACAGAAGATTCTGTCGGATGCGCAGGAGCCTTATTGCATGATTTGTGCCAACATCCAGGATTTCAAACTGATCAACGAACTTTTCGGGACAGAGGCGGGCGATAAGCTCTTGATTGCCCAGGCGGATATGATTCGCAAGGCGGAGGGTCATGATTCTGTCAGTGCGCGCATCTATGCGGATAAATTCTGTACATTGATGCCCAAATGCGATTACAATGAACAGCAGTTTTTGGAAAATATGTCAATCACCATGGATATCGGTATGAACAGTCCGTTCAAGTTACATTACTACCTTGGTGTCTATGACATTGAAGATGTGACTGAGCCGGTGTGGACAATGTACGACAAAGCGACGATGGCCATCGATGCGATCCGAGGCAGTTATGAGGAGTATGTATCCTATTACAAAGACGAAATGCTGAGGCACATTATAGAAGAGAAAGAAGTGCTGGGCGGATTTGACAAGGCGATAGAGGAGAAGCAGTTTTGTATGTATCTGCAGCCGCAGTTTGCCAACAACGGCAAGATTGTGGGAGCAGAGGCACTGGTGCGCTGGATTCACCCGGAAAAGGGTATGATAAGCCCCGGAGTGTTTATTCCGGTGTTGGAGAAGTCGGGACTTATTTCACGACTTGACTTGTATATGTGGGGAAATGCGGCTAAGACATTGGAAAAATGGAAGGAACAGGGCCGAGGGGATTTGACCATATCAGTCAATATCTCGACGAAAGATTTCCATTTTCTTGATGTCTGTGAGGCATTCCGCATGCTGGCAAAGCAATATGATTTCGATGTCAAGAATCTGAAACTGGAAATCACGGAATCAGTATTGATGGAGAATATAAAAGAAATCAAGACGACCATAGACAGGCTGCATGCTTTGGGATATGATATCGAGATCGACGATTTCGGAAGCGGTTATTCGTCCCTGGGTATGTTAAAAGATATCAATGCGGATATTCTGAAATTGGATATGATATTCCTGCAGGAAACCAAGAATGTAGACAGGAGCAAAATGATCATCAAGAATATCATTGCCATGTCAAAGGAATTGGGCATGCCGGTCATCACTGAGGGTGTCGAGACAAAGGAACAGGTAGATTTCCTGACACAGGTGGACTGTGACATGTTCCAGGGATTCTATTTTGCCAAGCCGATGCCGCTGGAAAGTTTTGAAAAGGAATACGGATAAAAGAAACGGCAGGCTGTGATCAGCCCGCCGATTTATTTTGCCGAAAAAGTTAGAATAACAGTTCATCGAAGAACGCCTCCAGACTGACCGGCTCATCGTTTTTAAATATACCGAACTGCTGCGGGAAATTGGAAGTCGTCTCATCTATCGTCGGAAGAATATGAAAACTGTAACCCTGCAGCCCTGCCCGGGAGCGCATTAGGTTGGCAAAGCTGTCAAGAATCTCCATCACGGAAAGTGAGTCCGTGGGACCGTCTCCGTGCTTCGCTTTGATCAGTTTCTCAAAAGATGTCCTCAGGTAAGCGATGCCGGGTACAAATTTGCCGATTTGTCCGTTGGACTTGGCTATCGGTTCCATTTTCTTATTGTACGCAGCTCCGTTCTCAATGCGCAGTTCCTTGTGAGCGCAGGTGCCGAAATCCAGACGGTATAGGATATCCCCCTCCGCATAGAAGAAATAGTTGTTGTTGAGCCCTATGGGCGCAAGACCGTTCACGCGGTTGGCGGGGTCTTTGTAACCGTCGGGCCAGGGGAGTTGCATGTTGTCATAATTTACCAGTGTACAGTAGCAGTCGAAATCATTGACGCCGTGGAATTTCTCGAAAAGCGCCTGCTTTTCTTCGAAGTTGATTGATGTGAAGCGCATCAGTTCACTCCAGAAAGCGAGCGGTTCCATATCCTGAGAGGACGACTGTAGAGAGGAATGCTCAAGCAGACTGATCTGCTCACAGTAGTAATCAACCATATTGTGCATTTTTTCATATAGGGCAGCCTTCGTTTTTTCCAACGCCTCAGCATAGTTTTCTTTTGATCTGTTTTTGACGGTGATTTCCGGCTGAAGATCGGTAGTAAGTTTCAGTATTTCCTGTCCCATAAGTTCCTCCGTATTCCTTAGTTATGTCAATGTTTGTTTCGTATAACAAGTGTTTCTGTCATGTAAGCCAGTACCAATATAGCACATTGTGACATGGAATACAATTTCTTCGGAAAATAATTGGAAGTTTTATTCGGAATTTATAAAAAAAAATTGCCATTTATCACTTATTTGTATTACTATATAGTTATATTATTCTAATAATATTATGTTTCTATAATTATTTTATTTGGGGCTATATATTTGTCTAAAAAGGGGAGATGTGGGAAATGAACAAAGTAAAACTTAACCTGACGGTGAAGATTCTTGCCTGTGTGCTGATACCGATCATAATACTCGGAGGATTTTCCGTAAGTGCGATCAGAGATGTGGGTATGCTGATGGCGGACAGGCTGCAGGAGGATCATTTGATTACTTCCAATTATGCGGTCCGTGATAGGCTGAGTGCTATCAGTACGGTGCCGCTCCGTTTGGAGGGGGAGAATTTATATCTGGGCGAGTTGAACTTGACAGAGGATTCTTCGATGATCGACCGGTTTAAAGAAAATTCCGGAGTGGAGGTCACGTTTTTTTACGGAAAGACCAGAAGAGCGACGACGATTACCGGTTCGGACGGAAAGCGGATACTGGGAACAGATATGTCAGATACTCTTTATTCGCAGATTAAAGCGGACGGTTATTATTTCTCAGACAACGTATCGGTAGAGGGTGAGCCTTACTACGGCGTGTACACCCTGATGAAGGATTACGGACCGGGTAATGAAGTGATTGTCTTTACGGGTATTTCCGTAGAAAATACACTTGCAATCTACTCACAGCGGCTAAATACCACTGTGGCGTTTATGGTTGTTGTTGCGGTAATCTGCCTGCTTATTGCCCAGTTAGTCGTGAGAGGTATTGTTAAGAATATCAAGGCATCCGTTGCCGATCTGAATGAGGTGGCGGACGGTAAGCTGAACTTCACCGTCAATGAGAAGATGACGGCAAGAGGGGATGAGGTAGGTAATATTGCAAGGTCTATCGACTCTCTCATGAAGAAATTTATAGGTATCGTGGATAATCTGAATGTTTCTTCGGATACGTTGGTGGATTTTTCCGACAGTATCAGGACAAATTTTGAAGCAATTAATGAGTCTATCAGCAATATTAACATTGCAGTGGATGAGATCGCCAACGGCGCTACAAGTCAGGCGAACGAGACACAGTCCGTGGCTGAACAGATGAACGAGATGGGTTATGCGGTAGAGAAGGCTACAGACAGTATCGTAACACTGAAACAGAGTACCGAGGGTATGGAGACTTCCAACAATGCAGTGAGAGCGACTCTTGATGAGCTGGTCAAGATCAGTACCACGACAAGGGAATCCATCGAGGTGGTACAGAAACAGACCGATGATACCAATCAGTCGGTGGCGAAGATTCAGGATGCTATCGCACTGATTTCCAATATTGCCGGACAGACAAACCTTCTATCCCTGAATGCGTCCATTGAGGCGGCAAGAGCGGGTGAGCAGGGCAGAGGATTTGCAGTGGTTGCGGATGAGGTAAGAAAGCTGGCCGAGCAGTCGAGCGAGTCGGCGGAACAGATCAATTCCATCGTGCAGCAGCTCATTGACCAGTCCAACAGTAATGTGGCTGCCATGCGAGCAGTGACGGATAAAATACAGACGCAGTATGATAAACTGACCCAGACCCAAGATGTTTTCGGAAACTTGAACATAGAAATTGGGAATGTGGCAAATGCGGTAGACAGCATTGCCGGAGAGATTGAGAATATCAATCGCGCTAAGAATGAGGTATACAGCAATCTGGAAAGTTTGGCTGCTATTTCCGAGCAGAATGCGGCTTCAACTGAAGAGACTGCAGCGACTATGGCGCAGCTCAGTGAACTTGTGAACGAGTGCGATAATTCGGTTGGCAAACTCGGCTCGATCAGTGATTCACTGGAGGACAATGTCAAGAAGTTTACCCTTTAAATGAGGTAAAGCTATGCTGAATCAGGTGAGATATTTTCAGGCAGTTGTCCGTTTGGGCAGTTTTACGGAGGCCGCGGTGGAATGTCATATTTCGCAGTCCGCAATCTCTCAGCAGATTAAAACATTGGAACAGGAATTGGGCATTCAGTTGATTGAGCGGAAGAATCGAAAATTCAATCTGACACCTGCCGGAGAGTACTTTTACAAAAAAAGTCTGATTCTTGTGGCGGATTATGACCGTCTGGTGCAGGATTCAATCCGTATTTCCAAGAAGGATAACGCCGAGCTTCGTATCGGATACCTGAAAAGTTATGCGGGCGGAGCAATCCAGGCAGCGGTGGCGCTGTTTTCGGAGAAGTATCCGGATGTAAATGTCCACATCATGGGTGGCAGCCATGAGGATTTGTATGACGCACTTCGAACGGACAAGGTCGATCTTGCCATGAACGATCAGCGAAGAGCTTTTTCGAATGAATATGTGAATTTATCACTGGCCCATATAGACTGTTGTATTGAGATTGCTTCCAGGAATCCCATTTCTGCCTTGGAGAAAGTTTCGCCGGAGGACTTGAAGAATACCCCTTGTATATTGATCGCATCCAAGGGACAGCAGAGAACAGAGCAAGAGTATTACAGCGATATTTTCGGATTTCAGGGAGATTTCCTCTTCGCCGACAACATGGATGAGGCGCGTCTTATGGTGGTGCAGAATAACGGATTTATGCCCATCGACCATGGAACAGAGATTCCCGGCAACACGACCACCAGAATTCCGCTGTGCAGACGGGATACCCCGATTACTCGTCATTACTGTGCATTCTGGAAAACAGACAATTCCGGATATTACGTTGAAGAATTCGCGGACATGCTCAAGGGAGTTTTTGCGGACAAATAGTAATACATAAGAAAAACTTATGAGAAAACGACGAAATGCAGATTGGTGTATTTCGTCGTTGTTTTTATAATGTAAATAGCAGAAAAGAAAAACAAGCGACGTTTAAAAGCGGAATTTGTTTTTCTTGCAAGTATATAACTTACCGGGAGGAATGACAACTATGTCGGATAAAAGGCAGCTTGGTGACAGTGAATTATATGTAACCGGAGTGGGTCTGGGTTGTATGGGCTTCTCGCATGCATACGGTGCTCCGACGGAGAGGTCGGAAGCAACGGCAATGATCCGCAAGGCGTTTGATATGGGGTATGACTTCTTTGATACAGCGGAATGCTATACCGGTACGAATGCGGATGGAAGTACGTCATATAACGAGGAACTGGTAGGAGAAGCATTACATGAGGTGAGAAATCAGGTGGTTATCGCTACAAAGTTTGGTGTGCAGCATACCGATTCAGGGCTACTCACCGACAGCAGACCGGAAACCATCAGGAATGCAGTGGACGGAAGTCTGACCCGTCTCGGTGTGGATTGTATTGACCTCTATTATCAGCACCGTATTGACCCGAAAGTGGAACCGGAGACGGTCGCAGAGGTCATGAAAGAACTGATTAAGGTCGGTAAGATTCGGTATTGGGGAATCTCCGAGGCGACAGAGGAGTATCTTCGCAGAGCCAACACGGTCTGTCCTGTCACTGCGGTTCAGAACAGATATTCTATGCTGGCGAGAGAGCACGAAAAACTCTTCCCTGTGCTGGAGGAACTGAATGTGGCATATGTGGCATTTTCTCCGCTCGGAAATGGATTCTTAAGCGGAAAGTATGATGCAAACTCAACATTTGAAAAAGGTCTGGATTTTCGCAGTCATATGCCACAGTATACAAGGGAAGGATTTGAAGCTGCTGAGGAATTGATGGCGCTTCTTGAAAAGACGGCAGATGAAAAAGGAGCTACCACAGGACAGATTTCTCTTGCGTGGATGCTGTGTAAAAAACCGTATATCATACCGATTCCGGGAAGCCGTAAGGAAGAGCGTTTGCGGGAGAATCTCGGGGCTAAGGACGTTGTCTTATCGACTTCTGAAATCGCAGAGTTTGATAGTCTGATCGACAGACTGGAAATGCCTGTCTATGGGCAGAAGCCAAAAGGAAAATAGGAGGAAGTACCGAGAAAAAGAGCGCATGAATGAAAAAGAGAGCATAGAAAATTGTTACCGACAGATGTACCTTGGTATGACAGAGAAAGATCAAGATTTACTCTCAGAGGTGCTGGACGATTCCTTTGTGTTGGTGCATATGACGGGAATGCGTCAGTCTAAGACTGAATTTATTCAGGCAGTTGAGAACGGCACACTGAATTATTATTCCGCGAATCATCAGCGGATTGAAGTGAGTTGTCACGGTGAATGTGCGGAACTGATTGGGCAGAGCGTAGTAAACGCGGCGGTGTTCGGTGGGGGATCGCACACATGGCGGCTTCAGCAGAAATTAAAACTTATTAAAAAGGGTGATGTGTGGCTGATTACCGAGTCAAAAGCGTCCACCTACTAAAAAATCGATTATTTTAAATGATATGAGTATGTAAAAATATTAAAAAAAGGAGAAAATTTAAATGGCTAAAAACTTGATTATCTACTACTCACGCAAAGGCGAAAATTATTGGAACGGAAGCATCAAGAACATCGCGAAAGGCAACACGGAGATTGTCGCCGAATTCATTCAGAAAGCGGTTGGAGGCGATCTGTTCGAAGTTGAGACGGTAAAGACTTATGCGGCAGATTATTACGCTTGTATTGATGAAGCAAAAAAAGAACTGCATGCACAGGCAAGACCGGAGCTGAAAAAGTATCTTGACGATATATCGGAGTATGACAATGTATTTGTATGTGGTCCCTGCTGGTGGGGGACTTTCCCGATGGCAATCTTCACACAGCTTGAAAAGCTGGATTTCTCCGGCATAAAAGTGATGGCAGTCATGACGCACGAGGGAAGCGGTCTCGGAAGCTGTGAGAGCGATCTTAAGAAAATCTGTACCGGTGCATCGTTCGGAAGCGGTCTTGCCGTTCACGGTGCGGATGCCGCGCAATCTGAAAGTACAGTTGCGGCATGGGCGCAAAAGGCGGTATAATCTGTAATAAAGCCAAGAATAGGAGGTACGGTTCACGTGGAAAAGTATTTTGGAGAGAACACACCGAAACTCGGGTTCGGATTGATGCGTCTGCCGAAAAAGGGCGGAAGAATTGATATCGAACATACAAAGCAAATGGTAGATCTGTTTATGAAGGCAGGTCTCACCTATTTTGATACTGCATATGTCTATGACGACGGCGAGTCGGAACGCGCGGCAAAAGCAGCGCTCGTGGATCGCTATCCGAGAGAAAGTTTTACCCTTGCAACGAAATTGTGTGCATGGATGGGTGCTCACAACGAAGAGACTGCGAAACAGCAATTCTATACCAGTTTGGAGCGTACTGGCGCGGGCTATTTTGACTATTATCTGTTACATGCTTTGCAGGCGGGGAATTATAAAACCTATGATAAATACCATATTTGGGATTTCGTAAAAGAGCAGAAAGCAAAAGGATTGATCAAGCACTGGGGATTCTCGTTTCATGCGACACCGGATATTTTGGACGAGATATTGACTGTACATCCGGATGCGGAATTCGTACAGCTGCAGTTAAACTATGCCGACTGGGAAAATCCCGATGTGACGGCTCGTGAGAACTATGAAGTGGCGAGAAGACATGGGAAATCCATTGTCGTAATGGAGCCGGTCAAGGGCGGCGCCCTTGCAAATCCTCCGAAGGAAGTCGGCAAGGTGTTTAAAGAGGTATCATCGGATGCATCCTATGCATCTTGGGCAATCCGCTATGCGGCTTCCCTTGACGGCATTATCACGGTGCTCTCAGGCATGTCCAATCTGGAACAGATGCAGGACAATCTCTCTTACATGGAAAACTTTAAGTCGTTGAATGCGCAGGAGCAGGCAGCCATCCGCAAAGCGCAGGAACTTATGAACGGTATCAAATCCATTCCCTGTACAGCTTGTCATTACTGTACGGCGGGATGTCCGAAGAAGATTTCCATTCCCGAGATTTTTGCAGCCAGAAATCAGCAGCTTGTGTGGGGACAATTGGAAGAAGGTCATAGACAGTATTCCGAGTTGGTGAAAAGCACCGGCAAGGCGAGCGACTGTATTGCATGCGGTCAGTGTGAGCGTGCATGTCCACAGCAGATTGATGTCATCACCCGATTGAAGGATTGCGCGGTACAGTTCGAACGATAATCAGTCGGAAGATTTGATTTACACCGCAGACAGATGCCTGCGTCTATGGAAAGTAGACGCAGGTGTTTTTTTTGGATTATATAAGTAAAACTTATTGAAAAGTAGTAAAATCCAAATTGATACATGTGGTTTTTCTTATTATATTACTGTATATAAGAGAGCAGATTTCATACAAAAATAAAGCTGAGAGGAGTATATAAACATGGCGATTTCGAACACACGGAAAAAAGAAGTTATGATTGTCACAGGGGCAGGACAGCTCAGCATGGCGATTGCCAGGCGGGTAGGTTTCGGAATGAAAATTGTCCTGTGTGACAAGAAAAAGGAAAATGCAGATGTGATTGCTAAAATCATGAATGATGCGGGATTTGACGTTGTGCCTATGGAAATGGATCTGTCCTGCAGAGAGTCTATCTTAAATCTGATCGCTGAGGCACAGAAATACGGTCCGATTACCAAGATGGTAAACGGTGCGGGAGTGTCTCCCAGTCAGGCTCCTATTGAAGCAATTTTAAAAGTAGATTTGTACGGAACAGCCGTATTGTTGGAAGAAGTGGGTAAGGTCATTGTTGAGGGCGGCTGCGGTGTGACGATTTCCAGTCAGAGCGGATGGCGTATGCCAGCTCTCACTGCAGAGGAAGACGAACTGCTCGCTTTGACACCCACTGAAGAATTATTGGAGTTAGATATTCTAAAACCGGAGAACATTCGAGATACACTTCATGCATATCAGATGGCAAAACGCTGCAACGAGAAACGTGTTATGGCTGAAGCCGTGAAATGGGGAGAGCGCGGCGCAAGAATCAATGATATTGCTCCCGGCATCATCGTAACCCCGCTGGCTATCGATGAATTCAACGGACCCCGCGGCGATTTCTACAAGAATATGTTTGCGAAATGTCCTGCAGGGCGTCCGGGTACGGCGGATGAGGTCGCCAATGTGGCGGAACTGTTGATGAGCGACAGGGGTGCATTTATCTCCGGTTCTACATTCCTCATCGATGGCGGTGCGACAGCATCCTACTACTACGGTCCGTTGAAGCCGCAGGAATAAATTGGTTGCATATTTTTCTGATGTGAGTGATACTGAATTTAAGAAAATTCTGAAAGGAATTTGTTATATGAAAAAATATTCAACGATCGTCTTAAGTTTAGTACTGGTATTTGGGCTTGCTGCCTGCGGAAATCAGTCTTCCAATGCAAACAACACAGAACAGCAGTCCGGCAGTATAGAGCAGACTTCCGAAATATCCTCAGGGGACATCCGGTCAGATGACAGTTCCTCGAGCACCGATGTGGACAGTGTATCAGACACCGATACAGATAACGGAACATCGACGGATACAGCAGTATCATCGGATATAGACGTTCCTGTCGTCTACATGACTACCGATATTTCCCCGGAGGGATTGATGGCGGTCTATGAGGCGTTGGAATGGAGCCCGGAAGGTAAGGTAGCGGTAAAACTCAGTACCGGTGAGCCGCCGGCGAGCAATTATCTGAGACCGGAGTTGATTGCCGATGTGGTTACCGCCGTGAGTGGCACGATTGTGGAGTGTAACACCGCATACGGAGGTTCCCGGGCGGAGACGGCTATGCACTATCAGGTTGCCGAAGATCACGGGTTTACAGCGATTGCAGATTTTCAGATTCTTGATGAGAACGGATCGATGTCGCTTCCGGTTACGGGAGGTACACATCTGACCGAAAACTTTGTAGGGGCAGCCTTTGCCGACTATGATTCTTATTTGATTCTTTCCCATTTCAAGGGTCACGCGATGGCAGGCTACGGCGGAGCAATCAAGAATATTTCCATCGGGATTGGTTCTTCAGAAGGAAAAAGTTGGATTCATACGGGAGGAACCAGCAAGAGAGGCATCAGCGGTGATCAGGACGCTTTTCTGGAATCCATGGGCGAAGCCGGAAAGTCCGTTGTCGACGCATTAGACGGACAGATTGTCTATATTAACGTGATGAACAGACTGAGTGTGGACTGTGATTGCTCCGGCAATCCGGCGGAACCGGATATGCACGATATCGGCATTCTTGCGTCTGCCGACCCTGTGGCTCTGGATCAGGCGTGTATCGACCTTGTCTACGCAGCGCAGGACAGTGGCTCACTGGTGAAGCGCATCGAATCCAGAAACGGACTGCATACGTTGGAATATGCAGAGCAAATAGGGCTGGGCAGCCGCACCTATGAGCTGGTGAAAATCAATGATTGATATTATAAAACGGGAATGGGTGTATCTCTGGTATTATTTTACTCTTCAGCTAGGACAGATATTTCCTTATTGGGTGCTGGGGATGGTGTTGGGATCGGCTGTTTCCGTTTTTGCTAAGGATCGTATCCACGACCTGTTCCGCTCTCTGGGAGATAAGAAACTGGGTGCGCTGGGCGTTATCCCCGCAAGCATTATCGGTATAGCATCTCCTCTGTGCATGTACGGAACCATTCCTTTGTCCGCATCGTTTTCACGGAGCGGTATGCGTGACGACTGGCTGGCAGCGTTCATGATGAGTTCTATACTGCTCAATCCGCAGTTGATTTTATACAGTGCAGCGCTTGGCACCACGGCGCTGGCAATCAGAATCTTTTCCTGTTTTCTCTGCGGGATTGTTGCAGGGCTTTTGGTGCGCCTGCGCTATCACGGGAAATCCTTTTTTGAATTCAGCGGTTTTGAGGAGGCGGCAAGCAGGGATACCGACCCGAATATCCTGCTGCGTTTTTTGAAAAATCTCGGACGGAACATGAAGGCAACGGGGATGTACTTTCTGCTCGGCGTGATTCTGTCCGCCGTATTTCAAAGATATGTACCTGCCGAGTTTGTCGCGGATCTGTTTGGTGACAACCGCGGCTTTGGCGTGCTGATGGCGGCAACGATCGGAGTTCCTCTATATGCCTGCGGAGGCGGGACGATTCCGCTCTTGCAGGCGTGGCTGCAGGACGGCATGAGCATGGGCAGCGCGGCAGCTTTCATGGTGACCGGGCCCGCCACCAAAATTACGAATCTGGGTGCCGTCAAAATTGTGCTGGGTGTAAAGCGCTTTGCGCTGTATTTGCTATTTGCCGCTGTTTACGCCTTATTTACAGGATGGATCGTCGATTTCATTATATAAAATGGTATGATATAGAGGACGAAGTTGTATGAAGCCAAAGCAGATCATTAAAATTGTTACAGATATCCTGATGACGGTAGTCATTCTTCTTCTTATGGCATACAGCCTTGTGGGCGAAAAGGCACATGAATGGCTCGGGATCGGTATGTTCGTGCTGTTTGTCCTGCATCATGTTCTGAACAATGCTTGGGGCCGGAATCTGTTGAGGGGAAGGTACACACCGTTTCGCATTTTACAGACCGTCTTGGTGGTCTTGGCGCTGGTTTGTATGCTCGGTTCTGCGGTGAGCGGCATTGTACTCTCGCGATATGCCTTGTCATTTCTGCCGATCAGAGGAGGCCAATCATGGGCGAGAACGGTTCACATGCTCTGCGCCTATTGGGGATTTATCGTTATCTCTCTGCACCTCGGACTGCACTGGAATATCATGTTGGGCATGGCAGAAAAGATCTTTCATAAATCATCCGCCCTTCGGACATGGGCAGCGCGTGCAGTCGGACTGTCCATTGCCGGTTACGGTGTATATGCTTTTATCAGGCGGCAGATCGGCAGTTATATGTTCTTAAAAATTCAGTTTGTTTTTTTCGATTATGGGGAACCGCTCATATGGTTCCTGCTCGATTACATTGCAGTGATGGGACTGTTCGTGCTGATCGGACATTACCTTGCCAAAGCGGTGAGATAAGAACGGAATATTGTGCTGTGAGAGGTAGAAGAAGAACGCATAATTTGATATAATCTACCCAGAGTAAATGAAAGACGGATAACATAGATGATAAAATATCTGAAAAAATACAGTCTCTTTTTTATATTGGCGCCCCTTTTCATGCTGGGAGAGGTGAGTATGGACCTGCTGCAGCCGAGACTTATGGCTGCGATTGTGGATGATGGCGTTCTCGGGCTGTCGAACGGCGGGGTGGGAGATCTGAGTCTTGTTATCTACACGGGAGTCCGGATGGTCGGCTTGGTGCTGTTCGGATGTTTCTGCGGTGTTATGTCTGGCGTTTTTGCCAATCTTTGCAGCCAGAATTACGGAAATGATATCCGCAAGGATGCCTTTCGCAAGGTGATGTCTTTTTCTTTTGAACAGACAGACCGCTTTTCCACGGGTTCCCTGATTACAAGAGTGACGAATGATATTACACAAGTGCAGAATCTGGTATCGCAGTGTATCAGAGGGTTCGTGCGGACTTTTCTGCTGTTTGCGGGCGGGATTCTGTGTATGCTCACGTTGGATTTAAGTTTCGGTGTTGTTGTGGCCTCGGCACTTCCACTGATCTTGATCTGCGTGATTTTTTTTATCGGCAAGGCGAATCCCAAGTTCACTGTATTGCAGGAAAGGCTCGACAGGCTGAACAATGTCATGCAGGAGAATGTGTCCGGTGCGAGGGTGGTCAAAGCTTATGTGAAAGAGGAGTATGAAAAGAACCGTTTCAAAACGGCCAATGATGAGCTGGTAGGTACGCAGCTGGATGTGCTCTTGTTGTTCTCTTACATGACACCGATCATGAATATCATACTGAATGTCTCTGTGGTGGCGGTCATTAAGATTGGTGCCGTGCAGGTGGGGGAGGGCAGTGTTACACCCGGCAATGTGATGGCGGCGATCACATACATATCCCAGATTTTGAATGCCGTGATGCGCATGACCATGATCTTCCAGATGGTATCCCGCGGCGTTGCTTCCGGCAGGCGTATCAAGGAAGTGCTCGACTGCGAACCGTCCATTGCGGGCGGCAGTTTCGACGGTGAGACCACGGTCAAAGGAAAGGTTGAGTTTCGTGACGTATCTTTTTCCTACCCCGGCATGGGTGGGGATAAAGTGATCGACCATATGGATCTGACGATTTACCCCGGCGAGACTTTCGGTATTCTGGGAGCGACCGGGTGCGGCAAATCGACGATGGTCAATCTGATTCCCAGATTCTACGAGGTGACGGACGGACAGGTGCTTGTGGATGACGTCAATGTGAAAGACTATACGCTTGGCGCCCTGCGTGACAAGGTAGCCGTGGCTCTTCAAAAGAGCGAGATATTCAGTACATCTATCAGAGAGAACATCGCATGGGGCAATCCGGACGCCGATGATGAACGGATACGGCAGGCGGCAGGCGTCGCTCAGGCGCTGGAGTTTATCGACGGAAAAGAGGAGGGGCTCGATACGCAGGTGACGCAGGGTGGGCACAGTCTGTCGGGCGGACAGAAACAGAGGGTGGCCATCAGCAGGGCAATCCTAAAGAATGCCGAGATACTGATCTTTGACGATACTACCAGTGCTCTGGACCTCAAGACGGAAGCGAAGTTGTATGAGGCTTTGAAGAGGGAGTACGCGGGCACAACTAAGATTATCATAGCCCAGCGCATTGCGTCCGTGAAGGACGCGGATCGCATCGCAGTGCTTGAGAACGGGCATATAGCGGCGCTGGGGAGTCACGAGGAATTGCTGGAGAACAGCGAGATATACAGAGATATCTATGATTCCCAGCTGAAGAGATGACATGTGAAATATCGCATGTTATTTAATGTGGCAATATCATACATAAGGTGAGAGGTTGAAAGAAGAATATGGCTGAACAAAAAGAACAGTCCATGAGCAATTATAAAGTGCCCGGCATGCGCACTCCGCGAAACCGGCAGACGGAGAAGCCCAAGGAGGGTAAGAAGACGCTGCGGCGTCTGGTGGGTTATTTTGCCGATGAGAGTAAAATAGTGCTCCTCCTGTTTGCAGTGGTATTTGTGGTGGTGATTGCTTCCGTCTATGCACCCAGGCTGCAGAGTGACGCCATAGACAGTATCTCCCAAGGGGATTTTGGACGGTTGCCGGCGATATTGACTGTCATGCTGGCAGTGTACGGAGTACAGAGTCTGGGAACATTTTTGCAGAGCAGGGAAAGCGCAATCCTCAGTCAGCGGGTAGTAGAAAGGATGCGTGAGGACTTATTTGATTGTATTGTGAATCTGCCGATCAAATACATAGACAGTCATTCACACGGTGATATTATGAGCCGTATGACCAATGATGTGGAGAACATTTCCAACACGGTATCCCAGTCACTTAGTTCGCTATTTTCAGGTGTGCTGACGGTGATCGGAACGGTGGCGATGATGCTATGGCTGTGCCCGCCTTTGGCGCTTTTGTCCTGCACCACAGTGATTCTGACATTGGCGGCGACGAAATTTCTCTCAAGTGCGATGCGCAGCTTCTACCGCAAGCGGCAGGTGCTGCTTGGGAATTTGAATGGTACGGTGGAGGAGATGGTGGGCGGCTACAAGACGGTGGTGGCTTATGAGAGGCAGGAGGCAGTTATTGAGGAGTTTGACAGGACGGCGGACGAGCTGACGAAGGCAGGTATTTTTGCGGAGATTCTGGGAGGCTCTATGGGGCCGGTGATGAACGTGATCAACAATGTAGGCTTCGTCATCATTGCAGCTTTCGGAGGATATTTTGCGATAAACGGTGTGATCTCCATAGGAATCATTTCGGCGTTTATTGTCTATGCGAAGCAGTTCGGGCGGCCGATTGACGAGATTGCCCAAATTTACGGACAGATTCAGACTGCAATTGCGGGTGCGGAGAGAGTGTTTGCAGTCATTGACCAGCCGAGAGAAGATAAATCGGGGCATGGGGATATGGAGGGCGCCAAAGGAGTCATCACCTTCCGCAATGTGGATTTCTCCTATGTTCCGGGGCAGCAGGTACTGCATAATTTTAATCTGGAAGTGCGTGCAGGACATAAAATTGCACTTGTGGGGGCTACCGGAAGCGGCAAGACGACCGTGGTAAATCTTCTGATGCGCTTCTATGATGCGGACAGTGGTGAGATTTTGATTGACGGGGTCAACATCAAGGATATTGACTGTAACTCCCTGCGGGAAAATACGGCTATCGTGCTGCAGGATACGGTACTTTTTGCAGATACGGTGCGGAATAACCTGAAATATTCCAAAGAAGGGGCGTCCGATGAGCAGATGGAACAGGCCGCCAGGATGAGCAACTGCCACGATATGATACTGCGCTTAAAGGACGGTTATGATACGATGCTCTCGGGAGAAGGTTACAATCTCTCGCAGGGGCAGCGGCAGCTATTGTCCATCGCGAGGGCATTTCTGGCGCAGCCTAAGATTCTGATTCTGGACGAGGCTACTTCCAGTGTGGATACCCGTACGGAGAAAAGGATTCAGGATGCTATGGTAAAGCTGATGGAGAGCAGGACCAGCCTGATTATCGCGCACCGCCTGTCCACAATACAGGATGCTGATTTTATCGTTGTCATGGACCGGGGCAGAATGATTGAGAGCGGAAACCATGAGGAACTTCTTGCGAAGCAGGGCAAATATTATGAACTGTATATGACACAGTTTGCGGGAAATGCAATATAAGGGTGAAAATATGAAGTACGATTTTTACATCAGGACAAAAGATGATCTGATTCGGGCGGTAAACGACTTGGGGTTCGTTCCCTTTTTCCGAAATTCCATCGAGGGATTCTCCATCGAGGAACACATCGATCCGAAACTCTGGTTTGGCGATGAAGAGGGACCGTGGGAATGGAAAGGACCGGTAATCCGGGAGACGGGTTGTGCCTATGGGAAGTTTTTTGAGAAGAAAGCCGTCTACATCAGCAGCGAATGGTTTCCGGATTTTGCCAATTACCGCAGGGACGGGTACGACTTTGATGCGCGTTTTGACGATGAACTGGCGTCCTATCAGGACAAAAGGCTGTTTGACTTGGTGGATACCAATGCACCCATACTCTCTAAGAATCTAAAGCAGCTTGGCAACTACAGGAAAGGCGGGAATAAGGGATTCGACACCGTCATTACCAGACTTCAGGCGGAGTGCTATGTGATCATCAGCAACTTCACATACTTGACCGATAAGCGGGGACAGGAGTATGGATGGGGTGTCGCAGAATATTCCACGCCGGAACGATTTATGGGCAGTGAATTTACACAGCGTGTGTATCAGAGAACTCCGGAGGAATCTTATGAGAGAATCTACGATCATCTAAAGAAGATGCTGCCGAATGCGTCAGAAGCGAAACTGAAGAAAGTATTGTAAAAAATATTAAAAAAATAAATTACAGACTTGACACATGATAGAGGTGCACATATAATATATTAAAACATATGAACACATAATCATATGTAAGCAGAACCGCACATGCGGTTTTGCATTAAAGACAAAGTTAGTTTCAACTAACATCGCATAAGGAGAACGATATCATGTTTATCAGTCTTAAAGATGCAGTAAAAAAATACGGGGACGGCGAGACAGCCGTATATGCTCTGGACCATGCTTCCGTGGATCTGGAGGAGGGTAAAATCTGTGTAATTCTCGGTCCATCCGGTTCCGGCAAAAGCACGCTTCTTAATATGCTCGGCGGATTGGATACGCTCGACAGCGGTGAGCTTACTGTAGCGGGAAGGAAAGTGACAGGGCTTTCCGCAGACCAGCGTACCGACTATCGCAGAATGGATGTGGGATTTGTATTTCAGTTCTACAATTTGATTCCCGATTTGACGGTGGAAGAAAATATCGAGGTCGTAGCGGATATCTCCGAGTATCCGCTGGATATGGAAGAAGTGTTGTCCGCTTTAGATATTGTCAAATACCGCAAGCGCTTTCCGAGGGAATTGTCCGGCGGACAGCAGCAGCGGGTGGCGATTGCGCGCGCGATGATCAAGAATCCAAAGCTTCTTCTGTGCGATGAGCTCACCGGAGCATTGGACACCAAATCATCGCGAAGTGTCCTGCAGTTTATCGAGAGGATGAATGAACGATTCGGCACGACGGTCGTCATTATCACGCACAATGAAGCGATTGCGGGTATGGCGGACCGGGTCATTCGATTAAAAGACGGTCAAATCTTTAAGAACTATACAAACGAGCAGAAGATCACTGCTGACAATCTGGTGCTGTAGGGAGGGTGGAGCGATGAAACTAAACAGGCGATACCTTCGCAGTATTCACGAAAATCTCTCCTTTTACATATCTTCGATCCTCTTGACGGTGGCAGCGCTTTTGATGTATTTTCTGTTCAACATTGCCGGAAACGCGATTCTTGATTTCTCTAAGGTGTTTTTTGCGGATCACTGTATCGAGGATGCCAATTTCACCACATACATGCCGATTCCGGATGAAGACATCTCCGAGTTGGAGAAAGAATATGACCTGACACTGGAAAAAGAACAGTATATCAATGTTGAAACCGACGGTGTCACAGCTCGTGTCTTTAAAAAGACTGAAAAAATTGATCTGTATGAAGTTACCGTGGGAGAGGATATCGGCAGTGACGATGAGATTATTATCTCGGAAGGATATGCGGTCAATATGAATGTTGCTGTCGGAGACCGTATGAAGATTGGGAAGAGGAGTTATACGGTTACGGGATTTTTTCAGAGACCCGATTACCTGTATATGCTGCAAAACGTGGAAGATTCCTACAAAAATATTACGACCTTTTATCTCGCTTACATGACCGACTCTGAATTTGACAGTCTCGGGGAAGCAGGATGCCGCTATCTGGTCAGGTATGGCAAGGAGGATGCGGACGGTAACGTCGGTGATAACACCGACTTTCGAAAGAAAGTTCATGAGAACTACTATATGCAGAGCTACACTTCCGCCCCGGATAATCCACGTATCCTGATGGTAGATATGCAGGCTGAGTTGTTTGTCGAGATGTCCTATTTTATTCTCGCAATATTGCCGTTGGTTGCCGTGGCGCTTGTCAGTATCATCATCAGCCGCAAGGTCAAGAATGAACAGAAGATGATCGGTACACTTTCGGCGCTTGGTTACAAAAAAGGACAGCTTATGCTCCACTATGCCGGGTTCGCGGCTATACCCGGAATTGTCGGCGGCGTTTTGACTGTTGTTTTCGCAGCGTTGGCAGCTCAGCCGTACAGTGAACTCGGACTGCAGGATTATGAACCTATGCGTATAACGGGTCATCTGAATCTGTTTAATGCAGCACTTGGCATCATCATTCCCACGGTGATGTATATACTGGCAGCGTTGTTGTCCGTGCGCAGACTCCTGAAAAAAGATACGGTTCTTCTGTTAAGCGGAAATGCGGATGCGGGGGAGAAAAAGCGCAAGCGGATTCTAACAAGCTCCAAGATGTCATTCCGTATAAAGTATGCAGTACGCTCACTGGTTGGAAATCCCATGAGAGGATTCGTGGTCTTCCTGGGAGTGTTCTTGGGAAGTTTCATTATGCTTTTGGGATTTGCATTTTTTGATTCCATTCGGGGAATGGAAGATGTTATGACCGATACTATGGGAAGCTACGAACATCAGTATATATTGAATGAATTGTCTTCTGACAATCCCTACGGCGGAGAAAAGATGCTGGTTACTTCCGTGGAAACCGAGACGGGCGGCAATATAACACTGGTCGGTACGGATGCGGATAATCCCTATCTTAATTTGCACGACAAGAACGGCGATAAGGTTGACATCTCTGATGGGTATTATATCACAAGTTTGGCGGCGTTCATCTACGACTGGCATGTGGGAGACTGTGTGACGGTTCGCAGTCCGCTGAGTTTGGAAGAGAAAGAACTGGAGATAGCCGGTATTCTGGAAAATGATGTGTCTGCTGCGGTTTATATGTCCACGGAGAACGCAGTGAAATTTGCCGATCTGAAAGAGGGCGTATATAATTCCCTGATCAGTGATGTGAAGTTAGATATTCCAAAATCGAAAATTGTCGTCGAGAGCCGCAAATCCTCTATAGGAGAACAATTGCAGACGATGCTTAATCAAATGTGGTTCATGATCTGGCTGATCATCGGGCTCGGTGTCATCATCTGTGCTTCCTCCGTGTATGTGGCGGTCAATATGATGGTGACAGAGAACAGAAACAACATATCCATGCTTAAAGTACTGGGTTATCGTGACCGGAAGATAGGCAGAATCGTGTTGAGAGTCAACCATATATTTTTGCCGATCGGCATTCTGCTAAGTATTCCGGCAGCATACTATGCATGCGGTGCGTTTTACCAAATGTTCGCAGATGAGTTTTCCATGTTGGTCTCCACGTCGATCTTTCCGGTAAGTTATGTGATTTCCGCAGCTTTGACGGCGGCAAGTTATTTCGCATCACTGTTTCTTGTAAAGCGCAAAGTGGCGAAGGTAGATATGATTGAGAGCCTGAAGGATAATAGGGAGTAGAAAGCAAAATCAAAAGAGATACTATCGTTGATGATTCGGAGCGGAGGAACAGAGAATGAATACAAAGAAAATAATTGCCGCATTACTTTGCGGGATTTTAGACCGTTAATCGCAACAATTATCCACTACTTCGCAAAGACTGACTAGAAATCCCGGCCATGAATCATATATAATATATAATGTGTAAAGCTTAAAAAGAAATGGCTGGGAAGGGGAAACAAATGAAAAAGAAAAAAGTCGGAATAATAACGATGATGGTACTTGCGCAAATTGCCGTTATGTTGGTCGTTTTTCTGTTTATTTACATCTTTATGAATTCGGCGATGACGAGCAATATCAGGAGCAGTGCAATCCAGAGCATGGAAACCATGGTACAGGAACGTTCTCAAATCATCGAGAATTATGTTCTGGAGGCGGAGAATTATCTGACCGCATATAGCCGTGCGGGAGAGATAAAGGCCCTCCACCTCAATCCGGAGAATGCCGCGATTACGGCTGCTGCACAGGCATATACAGAGACATTCAGCGCGGACAGGGACTATCTGGAAGGAATCTATGCGAGTGAGTGGAACACACATGTTCTTGCACATACTAATCCCAATGTGGTAGGTATTACGACAAGGGAGGGAGATCCGCTTAAGGCGCTGCAGGATGCCATGCTGGCTGCCGATGGTGTCTATAACACCGGCATTATCATATCACCGGCAAGCGGTGCCCAGATTGTTTCCATGTATAGGGCATGTCTGGACGATGACGGGAATCCGATCGGTTTGGTTGGAGGCGGTATCTTTACGGATGGATTGGTAGCCACACTTGACAGCCTTCCTAAGGGAGGCATGGAGCAGATGCAGTACTGCATGGTAAACGTGAATACGGGAGAATATATTTTCCACGGCAACTCTGAGTTGATAGCAACCGTGGCGGGAGAGCAATATGTAAATACCATCATGGACAAAGTCAAGAACAGCGGCGGTAAACAAGTGGATGTTATCGAGTATACGGATAACGGTACGGAGTATTTGGCAGCCTATAATTACATTGCGGACAGAGGCTGGGTATTTATTATCACGGATCCTTCTTCCGAGCTGTTTTCATCGGTAAATCAGGTCAGAGTCATTTTGGTGCTCATATGTCTTGTCGGAATAGCTGTTATGATTGCTTGTACCTATGTCTTGATAAACTTCCTTGTTAAGCCGGTTAAAGTATCGGGAAATATTCTCGGTAAGGTGAAGGATGGAGATATTTCAAATCAACCTGAGATTCAGAAGTTTACCGGGCGAAGCGATGAGTTGGGAAGCATTGCACAGGCAACGGATGTTTTGATCAAATCGCTGCAGGAAGTAGTGGAGACGCTCGGGCAATGCTGTTATTCCCTGAGTGATAAGACCGATGAATTAGACAAATATTCATATGAATTGGTAGACTGTGTGACGGATAATACCGCAACGATAGAGCAGTTGTCGGCGAGCTTGGAGAGTACAGATCAAGTTGTCGCGGATGTACATAATAAAGTGACCGGCATTAATCAGTGGGTATCGGAGACTTTGGAGAATCTCCAGAGCAGTATCAAGTCCAGTGACGTGCTGATCGAGAATTCGCACGAAATGCGTAAACATGCGCAGGAAGCTTATGAGCACAGCTGGAAAACGTTTGGTGAAACGAAACAGGCGGTACAGGATGCTATGCTGAGACTGCAGGATATTGCGCAGATCAATGCTATGACCGATAATATCTTAAGTATTGCGTCACAGACCAATTTGTTGTCCTTAAATGCCTCCATTGAGGCGGCGCGTGCCGGGGAGGCCGGAAGAGGTTTTGCCGTTGTAGCTGGCGAAATAGGTAACTTGGCTGAGACTTCTACGGCGACGGCTTCCAATATACAGAGTATTTGTAACAATGCCAACGAAAGCGTTGACGTAGTCAAAGAATGTTTTGATACGATTCTGCAGTTCCTTGAAGGCACCGTTATGGAGGAGTTTAAGCATTTTGCTGAAAGCGCTGAGCAGTACAGTGTTGCCGTGGATGGTATCAGGAAGGATATTATGAATCTGGATTCCTCTACCGATACATTGAGTCAGTCCCTGCAGCAAATCTCCGATAGTGTGACATCTGTTAAGAGGATTGCAGAAGAAAACGGAATGGCAATTGATGTGATTGCCGAGAAGAGTGGCACGACAAAGGATATCGCGGACGAGATTCGTATTCAGTCGGATCACAACAAGCTGTTGATTCAGGAACTTGAAAAGATTATCCACAGGTTCCATATTGACGGGTAATAGGCGTTATCGTAAAGTTCTTCTATGGAGTGACAGATTATGAAAATGGAAGCTTTCAATCCATATTTGCCGTCCTGGGAATATATACCGGACGGAGAACCTTATGTCTTTGGCGATAGGGTGTATGTGTACGGATCGCATGATCTGTATAACGGACATGTATTCTGTCTGGGAGATTACGTCTGCTGGTCAGCCCCTACCGATGACTTGGGTAACTGGCGTTATGAGGGTGTCATATATCCCAAGACGGAGGATCCGCTTAACAGAGAGGGCAAGATGTGTCTGTATGCACCTGATGTAACGGTGGGACCGGACGGCAGATATTACCTCTATTATGTTCTGGATCATGTTTCTGTGGTGTCGGTGGCGGTGTCTGATACACCTGCGGGCAGATACAGTTTCTATGGGTATGTCCATTATCAGGACGGCACCAGATTAGGGGAGCGGGAAGGTGACGAGCCGCAGTTTGACCCGGGCGTACTGACAGAGGGTAAGGATACATGGCTTTACACAGGATTCTGTGGCGTGGGAGACAAATCGAGAACGGGAGCAATGGTAACGCTTCTTGATGAAGATATGCTGACGATTAAGGAAGCACCCCGGTTTATTGTGCCGGGTTCTGAGTACAGTGTGGGCACAGAGTATGAAGGGCATGCCTTTTTCGAGGCACCGTCTATTCGCAAGCGCGGTGATACTTATTACTTCATCTACTCCTCACAGGTCATGCACGAGCTCTGTTATGCCACGAGTGATAAACCTTATGCAGATTTTTCATACGGCGGTGTGATTGTCAGCAACTGTGATTTACACATCGACAGCTATAAACCTGCGGAACTCCCGATGGCTTATGGGGCAAACAACCATGGAAGTATTGTGGAAATAAATGATAAATGGTACATTTTTTATCACCGCCATACGAACGGTACATGGTATAGCAGGCAGGGATGCGCAGAGGAAATTCACATTGATGCGGACGGCAGTATTTCGCAGGTAGAGATGACATCCTGCGGACTCAACGGAGGACCATTAAAGGGAGAAGGTGAGCATCCTGCTTACCTGGCTTGTAATCTGTTTACAAAAGAACCTTCGATTTACGTGGGAGATGACAGATTCCCCAAGATTGTACAAGAGGGCAGAGACGGTGATGAGGAGCCGGGTTATATTGCCAATATGAAAGACTCTGCCACCGCCGGATTTAAATATTTTGAATGCAAAGGGATTAAGAAGTTCGGCATCACGACCAGAGGTTATGCAGGCGGTGTTTTTGAGGTCAGAACCAAGTGGGATGGAGAGCCCATTGCCAAAATTAAAATAGAGTATTCCAACGTATGGGAAACATACATGACGGATATCGATCTTCCGGATGGCGTTCATGCCATTTATATCACATATACCGGAGATGGAAATGCAAGCCTGAAATCTTTTACACTTCTGTGCGATTAACTATCGATAAGAACACACATATAAGTTCGTGAGGCGACAAGGATGGAAAGAGCTGACAAGATTAACCCGATTATAAAGATGGACTACCCCGACCCCGATGTTATCAGGGTCGGGGATACCTATTATATGGCAAGTACGACAATGCATTTTTTTCCGGGATGTGCCATACTGCGCTCCTATGATCTTGTGAATTGGGAGATACTGACCTATGTGTATAATAGGCTGGACAGCACGAAAGCGCAGCGTATGGAAGACGGCGGTTCAATATACGGGCAGGGAATGTGGGC
>JAFLTD010000059.1 GCA_022510625.1 Lachnospiraceae bacterium | reverse complement strand
AAAGCCCTTTTAAGGAGGCCTCGGCATGATTAATTTTGAAGAAGAGTTAAAGAAGTTTCATCCCAGCCTGGAGGTTGAGGATGCGGAGGAAGCAATCTATAATCAGGATTTGACAGATATGGCGGATTTGATGGTCAAAATTGTTAAGGAATCGAAGAAAACAAGAGTCGAATAGGGGATTGGCATAGATGATTTGTTATCAGTGTGGATGTAATCTGTCCGAACACGATTTTTGCACGAGTTGCGGTGCCGATGTAGCCCTGTATAAGAAAATCATATATATCTCCAACCGTTTTTACAATGAGGGATTGGAGAGGGCAAGTGTCAGGGATCTGACAGGTGCGATTACCAGTTTACGACAGAGTTTGAAATTCAATAAGAATAACGTGGAAGCCCGAAACCTGCTTGGACTCGTATATTTTGAGACCGGAGAAGTGGTGGCGGCGTTAAGCGAATGGGTTATCAGTAAGAATCTAAGACCTAAGAAAAATATCGCAGACGACTATATAGATATGATTCAGACGAATCAGAATCGTCTGGATACTATCAATCAGACAATCAAGAAATACAATCAGGCGCTTACCTACTGCCATCAGGATAGTCTCGATTTGGCGGTGATTCAGTTAAAGAAGGTACTGTCGCTAAATCCGAGATTTATCAGGGCACACCAGCTTCTTGCGCTTCTGTATATCAACAGTGAAGAGTGGGAGCGGGCGAAGAGAGAGCTTACCAAGTGTATTGAGATTGATACCAACAACACGGCGACATTGCGCTACTTAAAAGAAGTGGACGAGATGCTTATGCCGGAGGAGGGTGTCAAGAACGCTCCCAAAAGGAAACATAAGGAAGAAATCATCAAGTATCAGAGCGGCAATGAGACGATCATCCAGCCCGTGAACATGAAGGAGGGTAAAGGTGTCACATCGCTGTTGAACTTGGGAATCGGTATTGTCATCGGACTTGCTATCGCCTTTTTCCTGATTCTGCCGGCGAGAATACAGACGGCCAGAGCGGGGATTGACGAACAGCTTCGCACGGTAAGTGAGCAGTCGGACGCGAAGACGGCTACCATTGATGCACTGCAGTTGGAAATCAGCGAACTGACGGCGAAGAATAACAGTCTTCAGCAGGACCTGCAGGCATATCTTGGCACGGACGGTGAGCTGCAGTCGGTGGACAGTCTGATGAAAGCGGCGGAAGCTTATCTGGCAAATCCGGAGGAAGTCACCGTGGTAGCTGATTACCTGGAGGAGATTGAGGCGGATGATCCGGAAGGTGAGACAAGCAATTCCGAGGCGTTTGAAAGTCTTTACAGCACATTGCTTGAGTTGGTGGGTTCGGATATTGCGCAAGCTTACTATAATGACGGCTACGATGCGTACAGGGCAGAGAATTATGATGATGCGATCCCGAATCTGGAGAGAGCATTCAAATATGACCCGTCCAACGGAGAAGCGCTCTATGATCTTGCCAATGCGTATTACCGTATAGGGGAAGAGGATAAGGCGAGAGAGGCATATCAACGGGTAATAGAATTGTTCCCGGATACCGAGAAGGCGAGCAAATCCGAGGATTTTCTGGAAGAGATGGGCAGTGTAGACTAAAGATAAAAGATAATAGAGATACGAAAGAGAAAGGACATGGCGTTTGCCATGTCCTTTCTGCTTATCAAAAGAAACATAGTTGAAAAGGAGGTTTACATAAAGTGGAAGAGTTTAAAGTGATTGACAACTACCTAATGATAAGGCTGCCGGATGAAATAGATCATCACAAATCGGTTGACATAAGTGCAAAAGCGGACCGTTACATCCTATCCCAAAAAGTGGGAAATGTGGTCTTTGATTTTGAACAGACAACCTTTATGGACAGTTCAGGAATCGGCATCATTCTCGGAAGATACAAGAAGATTTCCTGTTTCGGAGGCAAAGTGTACGCGGTCAATGCGGACAACAGGATACGTAGGATCCTGTTGATGTCGGGGCTTCAGAATATTGTGGAGATCATGGACTGAACAGGAAAACCAACTGCGCCGGGAGGTGCTGAGGCAAGAGGTAAGAAAGGAGTGTGGCTGTAACAATGATAGAGATAGTAGAAAAGAGAGATACGAGTACGATCACAAATGAGATGCGGATTGAATTTGCAGCGGTGTCGGATAACGAGTCCTTTGCGAGGATGGCGGCTGCAGCATTCATCACGCCGTTAAATCCGACGTTGGAGGAGCTGTCGGATGTCAAGACCGCTGTATCCGAGGCGGTGACAAACGCCATCATTCACGGCTATGAGAATCGGAATGATATGAATGATAAGGTGCTGATGAATTGTCTGCTGCGGGGGGATGTGTTGGAGATAGAGATTACGGATCGGGGGATCGGCATCGAGAATACGCAGGAGGCAATGGAGCCGCTTTATACTTCCAGACCGGAGTTGGACCGTTCAGGTATGGGGTTTGCCTTTATGGAGGCGTTTATGGACAACCTGGAAGTGCACTCGGAGACAGGAAGCGGAACCACCGTCAGAATGTGTAAGAAAATCGGCATTAGCCCATGGATAGACAGTGAGGAATAGCCGATGGAAGAAACTGCCGTATTAATTGAACGTTCACAGGCAGGAGATAAAGAGGCAAGAGAGAAACTGATAGAGGAAAATCTGGGGCTGGTACGCCATATTGTGAAGCGTTTTGTGGGACGCGGATATGAGATGGAAGATCTGTTTCAGATAGGTTGTATAGGACTGATCAAGGCAATTGACAAGTTTGATCTCCAGTACGAGGTGCGTTTTTCCACTTACGCTGTCCCCATGATTCAGGGCGAGATCAAGAGATTTCTTCGGGATGACGGTATGGTCAAAGTCAGCCGCACATTGAAGGAGAACGGATGGAAAGTCAAACAGACGGCAGAGAGACTTCTGCAGGAGTATGGCAGGGAGGCAACTCTGCAGGAACTGTCGCGGGAGACGGAACTGTCGGTGGAAGATATTGTGATGGCAATGGACGCCAATGTGGAAGTGGAATCGATCTATAAATCCGTTTACCAGTCTGACGGTAATGAAATATTTCTTGTGGATCAGGTTGTTGGAGGAAACGGCAACGTACATTATTCCGGTGTAGGGCACACGGCATCCGACGGAAGCGGCATGTGGGGAGACGCAGAGAAAGAAAAGGTGCTGAACCGTATGCTTCTTGAACAGCTTTTGAACCGACTGGACGAAAAGGAGAGAGAGCTGATCCATATGCGCTACTTTCAGGACAAGACTCAGGTGGAGGTGGCAAAATATATGGGAATCAGCCAGGTGCAGGTCAGTCGGATGGAAAAGCGTATTCTGTTGCAACTGAGAGAAGAAGTGTGTTAATATGTAACTATTCAGAGTTGTGCAAATATAATAAAAAGGAAAGCTTTTATGAACACATTTGAATATGTAGTAGTCAGCATTGACGGGGATTATGCGAATCTGAAGCGGCTGGACGCGGAGAGCGACGAGGTGAAACTTGTGGCGAGAGCGCTTCTTCCGCCAGAGATCAGAGAGGGTACAAAGCTTAAATATGAGATGATGCAGTATGAAATCATAGCCTGATTTATGTACAGGGGTACAGCAGATGAATGAGAAAGCATTAAAGAATCGCAGGATATTAATTAAAAATGCGGAGGATGGCAAGATCATTGCCGATACCAAGATCGACAGTTTTGACAGTGTGACCAACTCTGTCCTCATCAAGGCCGACAGTCTGGCGGACAGGAAATATTATACTATCTCCGCTTTTGTTTTCGCCAAGGATTGTCTCTATGAATTTTTCGGCACGATCAGAGGTGCGCTGGTGGGCAATCAGGTCGAAGTTTTCCTGGGCAAGAGCAAGGAGAAGGAAGACAGGGCCAAGACCAGATATCCGGTTGCACTAAAAGGTGCGATCGATGGTGTCGTTATAGAGGGTAGGAAGATAAAGCTGCGCAAAGCCATGCCTATCCAAACGATCAATATGAGCGCCAACGGTGTCCTGATGAAGGCGGACTCCGGATGTTTCCGGATAGGGGACGGTTTCTTCTTAAGTCTCCAGGTGGAGGAAGGAGAGATCGAACTGAGCTGTGAGATTGTCAGGATACAGAACAGCGATATGCAGACAGAAGAATACGGCTGCCGGATCAGGGAGATTCGGATAGAGAGAAACGATGAAGAGGAGAATGCGGGATGAGCACCAGAGAGTTAAGGTCACTTCCGGCTGAATATTTGTGGGACGGGCTGGTGTTGAAGGAGGATATCTTCAACCATACGGGGACTGTCTTGCTACTGCCCAAAGGTGAGACCATCACAAAACGCAAGATGGATAAGCTGATGGGATTCTATGGCGAGAATAAGAACGTTATGGTGTATGAAGAGACCTATCTGGAGATCATGAGCGATGAACATCTCCCGGAGGAGGCTCGCCAGAAGCTCATGGAGAACCATGTCGGGTATGCTCACCTTCACGAGAATATCGGCGCGCTCTTTGACAGACCCGATTACGACTCATGGTTAAGCACTGAGAAGCTGGCACCGCTGATTCGGGAAGTGTCGAGCAAACTGGAGGATTTTGATCCGGTGACGATACTTGCCTGCATTAACTTTCCGAGACCTATGGATGAAGGATTACAGCGCCATTCGCTCAATGTGGCGCTTCTCAACGGCATGCAGGCGGAATGGCTGGAGCTTCCGCCGGACGACATTAACACGCTTGTCCTTGCGGGGCTGTTACATGATATCGGCAAGACGATGATACCTGAGGAGATTCTGAACGCGCCCCGCCGGTTGACGGATGAGGAACTGGCGATCATGCGGGATCATCCGGTCTATTCGGACGAGTTGCTTAAAGGTAAGTTCGACGATTATGTGAGGTTGGCTGCGCGTCACCATCATGAGAAACTGACGGGAACAGGATATCCCGACGGCATCGGGGGTGATGATATCGGATTTTGCGCCAGAATTACAGCCATATCCGATATTTATGATGCGATGGTATCGGCGAGAAGTTACAAGGGTGCGCGGTTGCCCCTTGATGTGTTTGATATGCTGTATCAGGAGGAGTTTGACGGATTGGACAGAGATCTTGTCATGACGTTTCTGAAGAACATGCGTGCCAGATATACGAACAGGCAGGTGATTATGTCTAACGGCAGACGCGGTGAGATTCTCTATATTCCCCTCAATGATGCGGATCACCCGATCATTCGGCAGGATGATGACATCCGACAGACGGATGAAGAGTGGTACTGCAAGGAGATATTGTCGATCGGTTAAGATTGGCGTGTAGTATTGATAAATTTAGTCATTTACAAGAGTTGGCTGTTTGGCCGGCTCTTTTTTTGTTGGAATGTTCTGTATAAAAAATATGTGAAAAAAGCATACTGTTACTATTCCCGGATTGTAAAGCAAAGTGATCCCGACGATTCAAGGAGTATACATTATGTCAACCAGTAGTGCGACCATCTATATCAATGCGGAACAGAATGTGGAGCTGCAGTCGGAGGACGTCTATGTGAAGGATATTGCAAAACTGACATGCAGTGACCCGCATGTTCTCGCAAAAGTCAAGGCAATCAAGCTGCACAGCTTTAAGCAGGGCGAATCCAAAAGACAAGTGATCAGTCTGTTGAAGGTAATTGAGGAAATCGATAAGGTCTGTCCGAATACCGATGTGCAGAGCATCGGTGAGGCTGCCGTCATGGTAGAATACATCAACGTGAACAGACATAAGGGACCGCTGCAGACGCTAAAGCTTGTTTTCGTGGCGTGTATCAGTTTCTTCGGAACGTCTTTCACAATTATGGCTTTTCACAATGACATCGGAATCAACGATGTGTTCACGAAAATCTACGAGATGGTGACGGGACAGCAGGGGGACGGCTACGGTATCCTGGAGCTGTCATACTCGTTGGGACTGGCTGTCGGCATCATTGTTTTCTTCAACCATATCGGCGGAAGAAGAATCACCAAGGATCCGACACCGATTGAGGTGGAAATGCGCATATACGAGGAGGATGTCAACAAGGCACTCATTGAAACGGCTGACAGGGAGGGGAAGACGATCGATGTTCACTAGACAGCTATTACTCGGCACGATTGGAGCCAGCGCCGGACTGATCGTGTCGGCAGGCGTGTTTACCGTGTTGATCTCGGTTGGGTTGATTCCGAGATTTGCGGGTAAAATGCATGTAGCGCGTAAAATTTTCATCCTGGAGGAAATGGTGGTATGCGGGACGCTTGTGGGCGGTTTCTTCAGTATCTTCAGCGATTGGGGAATGGTTGGGAAGTTCGTGCGGGAACATGAACTCTTCGGGAGAAACGCGACACAGGGCGTATGGAATCTGATCGGAACGGTCTTTCTGATCATATTCGGAGTATTTGCCGGCATTTTTGTGGGATGTCTGGCGCTTGCCATTGCGGAGATGCTCAATACGATCCCGATTTTTGCAAGGAGAATCGGATTTCGTCATGGATTGGGGATAGCTATTCTGGCAGTGGCGTTCGGAAAGCTGATCGGAAGTTTAGTCTATTTTACACAGCAGGTGTATTTATATGGGGGCTAGAAGACGGATTCATAGATTATTAATGAAACAAGAAAGGAATACAAAGTATGGCACAAAATAATCAACAACCTCGAACAGAGCAAGAGAAAAAGGAGCAGGACTACAGACAGCATGTGGAGCAGATAACTCCTACGTACAGTCTGCCGCTGCAAATGCTTAAAGCGTTTGTTATGGGCGGCCTCATCTGCCTGCTGGGGCAGTTTATTCTGAATTATGCGACACAGAGGATGGGAATGGATAAAGAGACGGCAGCTGCGTGGTGTTCCATGCTGCTTGTTCTGACCAGTGTGGTGCTTACGGGGTTCAACATTTATCAGAAATTGGTCAGGTGGAGCGGCGGCGGCGCACTTGTGCCTATCACGGGATTTGCCAATTCCGTGGCATCGGCTGCGATTGAGTATCAGAAGGAGGGGCAGGTATTCGGTATCGGATGCAAGATATTTACAATTGCGGGTCCGGTAATCCTGTTCGGCATCGTCACCAGCTGGGCGCTCGGACTGATCTACTGGGTCGGCACTCTGATTGGGATGGTGTGAGTTTGTGGGGTGAAACAAAAACCCTGCACAAAAAGGATGATTTCGGGGTAGAGAAATGATATACTAAGATGTATGGAACGATTTATTACAAAAAAGATAAAGTGTGAATATGCAATTTGGCTTTTTCCGGTCATCGGATTTGTTGTGGGTGTCCTGCTCTGTGGGTGGAGTTATGTCTGTACTGCCTGCGGATTCTCACAGATCTGCTTTGCCATGGTGGGAGCAGTAATCCCCGTAATCGTCACAGGGGGCATTCACATGGAAGGATTCGTGAACACGGTGCATGCTCTGCATTCCCGTGGTAAGAAGGAAAAGAAACAGGAGCTTTTGAAGGATTCCTATGTGAATGCTTTTGCAGTGCTTGCCGCGATATGTTTTTTCCTGCTATATATGGCGGGCCTTACATTAATCTGGAAAGAAAATCAGCTAAAGCTTCTCGGGCTTTGCTTTATCATCTCCAGAACTTTGGACGGTATGAGCCTTGTATGGTTTTTGCCGGCAAAGAAAGAAGGGATGCTGAACTCTTATGCATCAATGAGACACAAGGGAACGGTTCGGGTCGTGCTGGTTGTTCTTCTAGCCCTGGAATTTGCCGCGGCAGTCCTTATACATCCGTTGATCGGAACGGTTATGGCTCTGGCAGCCATGTGGGTCTGGACATACTATTACTATATGTCCAAGAATCAATTCGGCGGTATCACGGAAGAATTGGCGGGCTTTTTTCTTGGTCTGTGTGAACTGTCAAGTGTACTTGTGCTTGGTTTTTTGGGAAGAGTTATGTAAACAAAACCGAAGGGATAACCTATGAGTGACAAAAAACTGGTGGTCGGTATTCTGGCCCATGTAGATGCCGGAAAAACGACTCTGGCTGAGAGTATATTGTACATAAGCGGCAGCATCCGCACATTGGGACGGGTGGATCACAAGGATGCATTTCTGGATACCGACAGACAGGAACGTGACCGCGGTATCACCATTTTCTCCAAACAGGCCTCAGTCTGCTGGCATGATATGGATATTACGCTGTTGGATACACCCGGACATGTGGACTTCTCGGCGGAGATGGAGCGTACACTGCAAGTGCTTGACTATGCGGTGCTCGTCATAAGCGGCGCGGACGGCGTGCAGGGGCATGTGTTGACCCTGTGGAGGCTTTTGGAGAGGTATCGCGTGCCGGTGTTTCTCTTTATCAACAAGATGGACCAGCCGGATACGGATGCGCAGGCGGTTCTTGCGGAACTTAAGACCGTACTGGACGAGCGCTGTGTGGCGTTTGCCGCACAGGATGAGTCGTTTTACGAGGAGATTGCAGTCTGTGACGATAAGCTGTTGGAACGATATCTGGACGGGGAGACATCGATCAAGCGGGAAATGATTGCGTCGCTTGTTGCAGAACGCAAAGTCTTTCCGTGCTATTTCGGTTCGGCCCTCAAGGTGGAGGGTGTCACGGAACTGTTGGACGGAGTGCGCGATTATACACGGATGCCGCATTATACGGACGAATTCGGGGCGCGTGTCTACAAGATTGCAAGAGATGCGCAAGGTATACGCCTGACCTATGTAAAGATTACGGGCGGAACGCTGAAAGTCAAGCAGACGATCCGGACACACGGCAAGGGAGGGGCGTATCGGGGTGAGAACGGTACGGATTCCCGGGCGGAGGAAAAGGTCGATCAGATACGTATTTATTCCGGTGACAGATACACTGTGGAGCAGGAAGTGACGGCAGGGACAGTCTGTGCACTGACAGGCCCCGTCACAACCTACAGCGGAGAGGGGCTGGGAGCGGAGCAGGGAAATACGATTCCGCTGTTGGAGCCGGTCATGACATATCGTATTGTGCTTCCCGACGGATGTGATGTCCACCGCATGTATCAGAAGTTATGTCAACTTGAAGAGGAGGAACCTCAGCTGCATATCGTATGGCGGGAGCAGGTCGGAGAGATTCAGGCACAATTGATGGGCGAGGTACAGATTGAAGTACTCCGTAATATCATAAACGAACGTTTTGGTGTTGAAGTGGATTTTGATGAGGGAAGTATAGTCTATAAGGAGACAATCGTGTCGCCGGTGGAGGGCGTAGGACACTATGAACCGCTAAAACACTATGCGGAAGTACATCTGCTCTTAGAGCCCGGTGAACCCGGAAGCGGACTGCAGTTTCATACGCGATGCAGCGAGGATGTGTTGGACCGAAACTGGCAGAGACTTGTTCTGACGCATCTGGTGGAGAAAGAGCACTTGGGCGTGTTGACCGGATCGCCCATCACGGATATGCAGATTACGCTCGTGGCGGGGCGGGCGCATTTAAAGCACACAGAGGGCGGAGATTTCAGACAAGCCACCTACCGCGCCGTCAGACAGGGACTGTGCAAGGCGCAGAATGTCCTGTTGGAGCCGGTGTATGCTTTCAGGCTGGAATTGCCCGCTTCCATGATTGGGCGCGGAATGACCGATATACAGGGGAAATCCGGTAGATTCGGCGCACCGGAAACGGTGGGAGAATATGCCGTTCTCACGGGAACGGTGCCGGCATCCGAGATGGCTGGTTACCAGGCCGAGGTTCTGGCGTACTCAAGCGGAAAAGGCAGATTGTATACAGAGTTAAAAGGATATGCACCCTGCCACAATGCGGATGCGGTGATTGAAGCGATAGGGTACGATGCGGAGAGAGACACGGAGAATCCGTGCGGTTCCGTGTTCTGTGCTCACGGTGCGGGATTTGTGGTAGAGTGGGATCAGGTCGAAGAATACATGCACCTGGACAATGTGCTGTCCGAGGACGAGGCTGCAGAGCGGGAGCAGGCTGACGGTTATGCCGCGGCAGACGGGGGAGAAAGTGCGAAGTCCGGAAGAGCTATACAGATTAAAGAGCGAAAGAGCGGCACTGCGGCGGACTCTATCGGACAGGATGAAATTGATGAGATTATGAACCGCACCTACGGTGCTAAAGAGAGGAAGAAGCAGGGGTGGGCAAGAACGATCCGGAGCGTCGGGCAATCCGACAGTGATAAGGGCTCTTCCGGTTCAGGGGACATTCATAGGGAAAGCCGTCATGTGACAGTCCGCGGAAAGGGCGATACGTCCCCTCAGGAGGAATATCTTTTGGTGGACGGTTACAATATCATTTATGCGTGGGATTCTTTGAGAGAACTGGCAAAGGAAAATCTTGACGGTGCCCGCGGCAGACTGATGGATATTCTGAGCAATTACCAGGGCAGCCGGCAGATACATCTCATTCTTGTATTTGATGCCTATAAAGTCAAAGGCAATCCCGGCAGCACGGTTCGTTATCATAATATAGACGTTGTGTATACGAAGGAGGCAGAAACCGCCGATCAATATATCGAGAAAGTAACCCACGAGATCGGCAGGAAATACCGCGTGCGTGTGGCAACATCCGATGGGCTGGAGCAGCTGATCATCATGGGAGCGGGCGCAATCCGTGTATCGGCCAAGGAATTTCAGGAGGAAGTGATGGCTGTGAGCGAACAACTGCGGCAGTTGTTTAGCAGTAACCGGGTTCAGCCGTCCGGAGAGAAGAATTATCTGTTGGCGGATGCCTCCGGGGAAGTGACGGCATACGTGGAAAAGGTGAAAAACGGGGAAGAGTAGAGAAAGATTTTATGAGTACGAACAAGACGGGCATGGAAGAAAAAAGGCAGACGATTTCAGACGATATACCGGAGTCGGTCTGGAACACATATGTCAGTGCATTTCTGCATTTTCAACCGGATGAGCGACGCAGATACATCAAGGGATGCGAGAGGCAGATCGGCCAGCTGGAACGGCGTATTTCCCGCAAGAAAGGTCAGGAAAACCACCAGATACTGGCGGATATGAAAGAGCTGCACAAGCGTGCGGCGGCCATTGGGTATACGGTGGCCGGACGGGATAAGCATCTGCAGAAAAAATACAGGCACGCACTGCGTATGCTTGTGAGGCTGGATATCTCTTTTCTGCACAAGATGGCGGCGGGGGCCAATCCGGAAGACATTGTGGGCATGAAGAAGACGACTGCACTTCTCCGCAGCAGATCGCTCTATGAAATCTATAAAGAAGAGTATATGCAGTATCTTGTGGGACAGCGGATCGAGGAACTCATGGAGGCAGAGCCGGAGAAACAGTATCCGGAAGCCAGAGGTATGAAGCGGCGCTTTATTCTGCATATCGGTCCGACCAACAGCGGCAAGACCTACCAGGCACTGCAGAGACTCAGGCAGGCATACCGCGGTATTTATTTGGGACCACTGCGGCTTTTGGCGCTGGAGGTCTATGACAGGATGATGACGTCCGGTATTCCGTGCAGCATGATTACCGGGGAGGAGGCAATACGAACACCGGGGAGTTTTGTGCAGGCGTCTACCATAGAGATATTGGATATCAGGGAAGTGTACGATATTGCCGTGATCGATGAGGCACAGATGATGGCGGACGAGAACAGAGGAAGCTTCTGGACCCGTGCGATTCTGGGAATCCGAGCAGAGGAGATTCATGTGTGCTGTTCAGGAACGGCAGAGAATCTTCTGATCAGAATGATCAAAAGATGCGGCGACACTTACGATATTGTGCGCCATGAGCGCAATACGAAGTTGGAATTTATCCCGATGCGGTATGATATGAGTAAGGATGTTGAGGCGGGGGATGCACTGATCGCTTTTTCCAAGAAAAACGTGCTTGCCATTGCGGCAACACTGGAGGGAAGAGGTATCAGGGCAAGCGTTATCTACGGGAATCTGCCTCCCCAGACCAGACAGGAGCAGGTGCGGCTCTTTACTGAGGGCATCAACCAGGTTGTGGTGGCGACGGACGCCATCGGCATGGGAATCAATCTGCCGATCCGGCGTGTGGTGTTCATGAACAGCATGAAGTTTGACGGTACGGACAAGCGCAGGCTGGAGGCGGAGGAAATCAGGCAGATTGCCGGCCGTGCGGGAAGATACGGCTATTACGATGTCGGGTATGTGCAGTCTGCAGTGGACACGGAGTATATCGGCCGCAAACTGGAGGAGGAACTTTATCCTCTGACGCGGGCGAGGGTCGGTTTTCCCGAGGTGCTTTTGGACATCGACATGGAGATGGACGAGATCATCGAAGCGTGGGAGCGGACGAAAAATCTACCCATGTACGATAAGATATCCATGGCGGAGAGTGTCAAGAAATATCGCTATCTCAAGAATTACCGCAAGAAACTGTCCTACATCGATGACCGAAAATTTGTATTGTCGCTGATTACCTGTCCTTTTGACGTCAAGGACAGAGAGGTGCTGCGGTTGTGGCTTAGGTATTGCGAGAAGCCGTTGGAACAGCATAATTGTCCGATGCTTCCGCACGATTTCAGCTTGGAGGGCTTGGAGTCATACTATAAACAGCTGGATCTGTATACACAGTTTTCCGGAAGAATGAACTGGGAAGTGGATCGGGAAGAGGTTGCGGTCAACCGAGAGTGGGCTCAGCATGAGATCGGTGAACTGCTCAAGGAAGACAAGGGGCAGTTTGAGAAAAAATGCCGTAACTGCGGAGCGGTTCTGCCATGGGATTACGCTTACCCGATCTGTCAGGAGTGTTACCATAGCGTAAGCGAGGAAGATGACAATGTTCGGCGCTCCATGCACAGGTATCCGCATAGCAACCATAGAAGATAGGATGAATTTACGATGATTTATACTTATTATATAGATATTTCACAATTTGAGAATGAACAGCTTTTTCGTGAGAAGTTAAGTCTGCTCTCGCCCTACAGGCAGCAGAAGATCGCAATTCTAAAGCATGATAAGGACAAGAACAGAAGTCTGGGGGCTGGAATCGCTCTAGACCATGCGCTGGAGACATACGGCCTGAAAGAAAAGAGCGTTGAGTACGAGTTCGGCGAGTGGGGCAAACCGTACTTAAAATACCATCCCAATATACATTTTTCACTGTCCCATTCGGGGGACTATGCCATATGCAGCATCGGGGATAGGGCGATGGGCAACGATATTGAGCTGATTAAGCCCGGGCATCTGAAAGTTGCCGACCGTTTTTTTGCCAAAGAAGAGCTTGACTGGATGCGGTCTAAGCCGGACGAGGATGAGATCACGCAGAGAATGTTCCGCATCTGGACGATGAAAGAGAGCTTCCTGAAAGCTACGGGCAAGGGGATTTCACTGCCGCTTAGAGATTTCGCCGTGGTGGTGGATGAGGAGAATAATAAGATACGCGTGCAGCACGCGTTTAACGCCAAATATTATCATATGAAGGAATACCCGGAGATTTCCGGCTACCGCGTGGCGGTATGCTGCGAGGAGAGCAGGGATGTAGCGTACAGCATGATTCCCATCGTGTTATAAAGACATTTTACTTAATAGAAAGTATATAATTTTTTGAAAAATCCATACTATCTCTAGAGTATTATTTTATAAAAAGGAGATAGAGGGATGTTAGGAAAACAGAGTCTTCAATTTGTTAATAAACCGTACTTAATCAGCAGCGGCTCCATTGTGGGAAGCAAAGAAGCCGAAGGCCCGCTGGGACAATTGTTTGACAAAGTGTGCTACGGGGATAAGTTCGGAGCCGATACATGGGAAGAAGCGGAGAGCAGCATGCAGAAGGAGGCGCTTGAGATAGCCCTTAAGAAAGGTGGGCTGCAGAAGCAGGATATGCAGTTGGTTTTTGCAGGCGACCTGCTGGGACAGTCCATTGCCAGCAGTTTCGGATTGGCCGGTTATCATCTTCCGCATATCGGAATCTACGGGGCATGCTCAACCTGCGGATTGATGCTCGCCATGGGAAGCATGGCGATAACCGGAGCCTTTGCGGAGCGGGTGGCATGTGTCACGTCAAGTCATTTCGCCAGTGCGGAGAAGGAGTTTCGGTTTCCGCTGTCATACGGAAACCAGCGACCGAAATCGGCGACATGGACGGTGACGGGCAGCGGAGCGTTCATTCTTTCCGCACAGCCGGGCAAACAGGTCAGAGCGCTCATATCAGGTGCCACCATCGGTAAGATCGTAGATTACGGCATTAAGGATTCAATGAACATGGGGGCCTGTATGGCTCCTGCAGCGGCCGACACCATCAAACAGCATCTGGAGGATTTCGGCAGAGCGCCCAGAGAGTATGATAAGATTATTACAGGCGATCTCGGAACGGTGGGGCAGAAACTGCTCTTTAATCTGCTGTCGGAGTCGCAGATCGATATCACGAAGCAGCATATGGATTGTGGCATTGAGGTCTATGACGGTGAGAAACAGGATACCAATGCCGGCGGATCGGGCTGCGGGTGCAGCGCGGTAGTGCTGTCGGCTTATATTTTAAAGAAGATTGAGGAGGGCATCTGGAAAAGAGTCCTGTTCGTACCTACAGGAGCGCTCCTCAGCAAGACCAGCTTCAACGAAGGACAGACGATTCCGGGAATCGCGCATGCCGTTGTGCTGGAACATTATCATCATTACGAGAAATAGAATCGGAAGGGAGAGGATTACAATGAAAGCATTATTTATCGGAGGAACCGGTACAATCAGTACCGCAATCTCAACACAGCTTCTGGAAGAAGGACATGAACTATGGCTGATCAACCGCGGCACGCGCAACGATGCGCTGCCCGCGGGCGCCCATATCATTCAGGCGGACATCGGCAATGAGGAGGATGTGGCGCGCAAGCTTGAAGGTCAGGAGTTTGATGTGGTAGCGGACTTTATCGCTTTTGTACCGCAGCAGCTTGAGAGGGACTATCGGCTTTTCAAGGGGAAGACGAAACAGTTTATCTTTATCAGTTCCGCTTCCGCCTATCAGAAGCCGCTCTCAGATTACCGCATCAATGAGGGGACACCGCTTGCCAACCCTTACTGGGAGTATTCCCGCAACAAGATTGCGGGGGAGGAGTTGTTGATGAAGCTGTACAGGGAAGAGGGATTCCCGATCACGATCGTACGCCCGAGCCATACATACGACGAGCGGTCGGTGCCGCTTGGAATCCACGGGTCAAAAGGAAGCTTCCAGGTGGTTAAGCGGATGCTGGAGGGAAAGAAAGTGCTTATTCAGGGCGACGGCACATCACTCTGGACGATGACCTACAACCGCGATTTTGCGAAAGGATTCATCGGATTGATGGGCAATATTCACGCCATCGGTGAGACGATACAGATCACAAGTGACGAATCCGTGACGTGGAATCAGGTCTATCAGTCAATAGCGGATGCCCTGGGTGTGGAACTGAATGCACACTATGTTTCCAGCGAATTTCTGGCACAGTGTTGTCCTGCGGAATGGGATTTAAGAGGGAGTCTCTTAGGTGATAAGTCGAATACGGTTGTTTTTGACAACAGCAAGCTGAAACGTCTGGTACCCGATTATACAGCTACAGTCCGCTTTGATCAGGGCGTGCGCATAGCAATCGACTATGTGCTCAGCCATCCCGAATGCCAGACGGAAGATCCGGAGTTCGACAGGTGGTGCGACAGCGTCATTGCGGCTCAGGAGGCGGCGCTCGCTACGGTGAGAACGTTATTTAGGAGAGAGGATTAAAGCGGATGCGTGAAATGGAGTTTAAGATGGAACGTCCCGGACTGCTGAAGGAAGGGGATCGGATTACCGTGACAGAGGGCGTTCTGCCGAGTAACTACTATTATACGATAGATCCCTCCCTCGCCATGTCCGGCAACTTTCCCTTTAGGGAACGCATGCTGGAGCGGGAGGGAGTGGTGACGGAAGTCATCGAGAATGCCAGAGGGTTTTATGTGAAGGCACGGTTCGGGGATTAGAATACGAAAAGCATGTATTCTTTCGGACTGAGAATATAAACATAGTTATGGAAGGAGAAGAGTTATGTTAACCAAAATATCTACAGACAAGGCACCGGCAGCAATCGGGCCTTACTCACAGGGAATTATTGCAGGAGATTTTCTTTTTGCATCGGGTCAGATTCCGATTGATCCCGCCACGGGCGATATCAAAGGCAGCAATATTACCGAGCAGGCGGAGCAGGTCATGAAGAATGTAGGTGCTATCCTGACGGAGGCGGGCACAGACTATACCAAAGTCGTGAAAACCACATGCTTCATAGCAGACATGGCTGACTTTGCCGCTTTCAATGCAGTGTATGAGAAATACTTTACCGAGAAACCGGCCAGAAGCTGCGTTGCCGTAAAACAACTTCCCAAGGATGTACTGTGCGAAGTGGAAGTGCTGGCTTATTTGAAATGATGCGAGGTTTACATAACACATGGGCGGCGGAAATATAATATTAATCGGTATGCCCGGCGCGGGCAAGAGCACGGTCGGCGTAGTGTTAGCCAAGAAACTCGGTTATGCCTTCGTGGATTCCGATCTGGTGATTCAGGCTAAAGAGGGCAGACTGCTTTATGAAATCATAGCTGAGCGGGGTATAGAGGGTTTCTGGTCCGCGGAGGAGGAGGTAAATATTTCCATAGACGCGGACAGAACCGTGATTGCCACCGGCGGAAGTGTCGTGTACGGCAGCAGGGCAATGGAACATTTTAAACAAATGGGTACGGTTATATATCTGCAGTTGTCCTGCGATGCGATCGCAGACAGACTGGGTAATTTGAATGAGCGCGGTGTAACGTTGCGTGACGGACAAGGACTGGAGGAACTCTATGCGGAACGCGTTCCGTTATATGAGAAGTATGCGGACACCACGGTAAACTGCGAACATCTGACGATTCGTGAGATTGTGGAGCAGATTGTGCAGGGTCTCTAGGCGGACAGGCATGCGGTTCAAGTATAGGCAATACCAAAAAATAAACGGATATTCCGCATAATATAGCCCAAATGGCTAAGAATAACCATAGGAATCCATAAACGGATATTTAACTTAGAACGGATGGTGATTCAACATGGATTATTTGAATGCTTTTTGGGTCGGAGGCGCAATCTGCGCTGTGGTTCAGATTTTGCTGGAGAAGACGAAGTTGATGCCTGGACGTGTCATGGTACTTCTTGTGTGCACCGGTGCAGTGATCAGTTTCTTCGGATGGTATGAACCTTTCATGGAATATGCAGGCGCGGGTGCCAGCGTGCCGCTTCTCGGTTACGGCAATATTCTGATGAAGGGGGTCAAGGAGTCCGTATCACAGAGCGGATTTATAGGACTGTTCCAAGGCGGTTTTAAGACCGGCGCGGTGGGATGCTGTGCGGCTCTTGTGTTCGGTTACCTGGCAAGTCTGGTTTTCAGACCGAAGATGAAGGGGTAGTGAATAAAGAATAAAATAAGTATTGTAATAAACAGGTTTGCATGTGGCGGTTTTCATACATGCAGACCTGTTTTTGGGTGATGCAAAAAGCTTGCACTGAAATCTTTTTAGAAAAAATAATAGATTTGAAGACAATCATAAACATCTTTCGTTATAATAGATAGAGTTACTTACGGAAGGGAGGCAGATAGTATCAATCGGGAAGAACAATTATCAGCGCTGATTGATTCTTACCAACATCTTATTTTTTCCATATGCTATAAGATGACAGCGGACTATTTTGCCTCCGAGGATTTGACGCAGGATACATTTCTGGCGGCATACAGTCATCTGAAAGACTTTGACGGAAGACATGAGAAGGCGTGGCTGTGCAGAATCGCCACCAACAAATGTCTGGATTATCTGCAGAGTGCGGGGCGAAGGAGTATTCCCACGGAAGATGTCGGCATGGACGAAGCGTACTCCCATGGGCAGACGCCGGAGAGTGCCATGCTGGAGGAGGAAGTCCGACAGACCCTGCTTGACAGATGCAGGTCATTGAAACCGCCCTACGACGAGATTGCCAAGGCGTACTACTACGACGAGATGGACGCCGCCGAGATCGCGGTGCTAAGAGGCATGAAGCTCAAGACGATACAGACGCAAATCTACCGTGCCAGGTCGATGCTACGGAAATTATACTTAGTGGAATGAGAAAAAAGCACGAGCAGTGGTGGAATGGTAAGAAGAATTTGCGAAGCAAATTCTTGAAAGTCAGGCTGCTGAGCCTGACGTTAGGAAAGGAGAAAGGCGCATGATACGAAACATAGAAGATGAGAAAAAAAGAATAACCCGTCGTCACGACAGCGATTTCTCCGGATACCTGAGCGATGAGGCGCTTAACGAGCTGATCGGACACGTTGAGACACATGAAATGCTGCATGCTCCCGCGCATCTCAAGGACAATGTCATAGCGCAGATCAGACGTGAAAAGAAAAACGCCGGGCGAAGGCAGATATTTTCCTATCGTGCCAAAGTGCTGGTAGCAATGGCGGCGGCGCTTACAATCCTGATCCTGATGCCCGATGACGGTACTCAGAACGTGGTCAATACAGTGATGCAACAGCGGGCGGATGAGTCCTTGGAGCAGATGGCGATGCGCCGACAGGAGGACATGAACGCTGAATGGGAGAAGTATCTCAAGGAACGGGAAAGCGGCGGCATGAGAGGCTTTTTCAGGAATATCAATGAGAAAGTCACAGAGTTTGGAACAAGCCTGTACAACAGTATAGGCGGAGAATAAAGCAACTATAAAGCTAAAGTAAGTATAGGATATAAAACAAATACGGAGGTATGAAAATGCAGAAAAAGAAAAGCAGGTTTTGGTTATTTATATGTTCTCTCGTACCGGGAGCGGGAGAGATGTATCTGGGATTTATGAAGATGGGACTTAGTCTGATGCTCGGATTCATGGTATTGATTGCGGTGGCATCCCTCACCAATCTGGGAGTGTTGTCAATATTTCCGACTGCTCTGTACATCTACAGTTTTTTCCATGCGAACAATCTCGGATCGTTGAATGATGCAGAGTTCTATGCCATCAAAGATCAGTATCTCTTCGGTATGGAGGGTCTGGACAGTCTGGAGACGATGCGGGTTGCTATATCACAAAAACATAGGAAAATTGCCGCCTCTGTCCTGATTGTGATCGGTGTACTCATGCTGTGGAATCTGGGATTTGATATGTTGGTTGATATTTTCGGATGGGATAATCCCTATTTAGCGGAGATTAGATATTTCGTAAGGAATCAGATGCCCAGGGCTGTGATCGCCGTTGCAGTAATCTGGATCGGTATCAACCTGATCCGCGGAAACAAAGCGAATTATATCGAGGAAGAGCAGGATAACACCGGACAGCAGGACACGTTCGATGCGCAGGATAACCGTTAAAAGGAGGTGGCTTTTATGGAACAGGAGACAAGACAATATCAGGTCCGCAGAGTGGGGTCTGTGACATTCGGGATTACACTATTATGCTATGGTGTGCTGTTTCTGATACACACATTTGTCCCGATGCTGAAATATCAGTATATTTTCAGATGTTGGCCTATTATCTTCATCCTGTTGGGATGTGAGATACTGGTGGAGAACCACAAGGCTAAGGCGCAGGACTGCAAGGTCGTGTATGATTTTCCGGCGGTGCTTATGTTGGGAATCATGCTGTTATTTGCGATGATCATGGCAATCATCGATTTTGAGTTTGCCTACGGACCGGTCAATATATACTGGTGAGATCTTCATATGCAATATCCCTTTTGGTCAGAAATTGTCTGACAGCCCGGTCCCACAGGGCATCGGGGGTTTTATCCATAAGAAAAGTGTGAAAGGCGGTACCGGTTACAATCGTGAGGTCGGTGCCGTCATATTTTATGTTTAGGACAAAAGCCTTCACCTGATCCGGGGCCACACTCGTATCGCCGCCCTTAAGGATCGATTCCGCATATTTCGGAATCAGGTGCAGCACGAACCGGAATGCGGTGGGAGTGTGCGTGCCTTTGATCAGATCGAAGCAGATCGGGCGTATCGTCTTCCACGTAGAGAAGTCATATGGGCGAATCGTCTCATCATCCCATTCTTCCGCGCTGTAGAACGCTCTGTTCTGATGACCGTCTATCAGGAAAGTATTGTAAGTGCTGACGGAAGCCTCCTCCAGAAGAAAAGCGTCAAAGTCCTCACTTCCCAGAAACCTTCCCATGAATTGCTTGATGTTGGTTATTTTCAGTGCAATCATAAAATCCCCCGTTTGATGTCAAAATATAGATGAAGCACATGTGTCCAGTATATCATACCGTGCCGCGAAAACAAAGTTCTTGTTACAGATTTCCTATTCGCTATTTACAATATATAACAATCTATGTTATCATATGTAGTAATGAAAACTATGTAGAATGGTTATGGAGGCTTTAT
>JAFLTD010000058.1 GCA_022510625.1 Lachnospiraceae bacterium | reverse complement strand
GATAGTTGTTGACGAAGAAGCCGCCGGAGCAGTCGCCGCAGACGAACAGGCCGTCAATGGGCTGGCCGTCGGTGCCCATCGCCTGGGCCTTCTCGTTGACCAGGATGCCCTGCTCGGTGGTCAGCAGGCAGGCGCCCATCCAGAAGCCGTAGAACGGCGCGGTCTTCAGCGCGGACAGGCGATAGGCCTGCTTGCCGAAGTCCACATCCTCCTGCGCCTCATAGAGCTTGTTGTAGCGGGCGCAGGTGTTCAGGAAGTTCTCCTTCGCCTCGCCGACGAAGCCCATCTTGTCAGCCAGTTCCTCGAGGGTGTCGGCCTTGAAGGCGTTGCCCTTCTCGACCTGCTGCTCGAACCTGTCCAGCTGGCCCTGCGGATTGTTGCGGGTCTGAGCGGAGCAGCCCAGGGTGTGGAAGCGCTGCACGTCCTCGGGCATGTTCGCGTCGAAGATGGAGGCGTACACATGGCCGGGCTGGTTGTAGGCGGCGTAGGGCATGTGATCGTAGGTGCCGGACTCATCGGTGAAGCGCTTGCCGTTGCGGTTGACCTTCAGGAACGGCTGGCTGCCGAGATTGAACTGGCCCTCGGTGGCCGGGAAGACCTTGTCGCCGGTGGAGGTCACGGTGTAGCCCGCGTCCACGCCCGGGGCAACGATGCCGCGGTCGAAGAGCATGGGGGCGGATTCAGCCTGCATGGCGGCGCCCGCCCAGATGGCGGCCTTGATGCCGTCGCCGGTGTCGGTGGGCCACGCCACGTTGGAGGTGGTGACGGCCACGGCCAGCGGGTCAAGGGCTTCCATCATCTTGGTGTTGAAGGGATAGCCGCCGGTGGCCAGCAGCACGCCCTTGGCGGCGTTGATGCGGATGTAGGCGCTGGTCTCGGTGTTCTGAGCAATCACGCCGGTGACGCGGCCCTCGTCGTTCTTCTCCAGCTTGACCATGGCGGTGTTGACCATCACGGGATGACCGGCGTTGGCCATGATCTCGCGGAACATCTGGTTGCGGTCAGGCTGATGGCCCCAGTAGTGCTCGCACACCGGGAAGAAGAAGCCGGACTCCTCCGCTTCGGGCCAGATGGCCTCCTCGCCCATGGTGATCTCGCAGGTCGCGTCAGGGGCGAACTCGGCGTAGCACTCCTTGATGAAGGCGTGCATCGCGGCGGATTCGCTGATCCAGGTGTTGAAGGCGGCCATGTTGCACTTGCCGGAGGCATAACGCTTCAGCTCGCGGCGCAGGGCAGCGCGGTCCGTGCGCGGGGCGCCGGCAGCCAGCGCGTCCTCGGTGTCGATCGCGCCATACCAGCCGCGCACACGCGCGCCGTCAGCGCCCTTCTCGATGCACAGGAAGTCAAAGCCGTGCTTCGCAGCGTAGGCGCCCGCGGCCAGGCCGCCGTTGCCGCCGCCGACGATCAGGAAGTCGGTGGTCAGGGTCTCGGTGATGTCGCTCTCGGCGATTTCGGGGGCCTCGCCCAGCCAGTCAGCGGGGCCGGATTCCTGGGTCTCGTCGCCGATGACCTCGATCGGGATCTCGCCCTTGGCCTGCTGGATGCACTTGCCCGCGGCTTCCATGACGGCCTTCGAGGTGATGGTCGCGCCGGAGACGACGTCGACCTCCGGGTCGAAGTTGCCCTGGGTGCGCAGCAGCATCTCCTCGAGGGTTTCCTTCGCGTCCAGGCCGTAACCGGGCGTCTCGCCGGAAACGTCCAGCACCACGTCGGTGATGGCGCTCTCGCTGAAGGTCATGGTCACCAGAACGGTATTGATGCCCGTGGCGGTCGCCTGATAGGTGCCGGGGGTGTAGATGCCCTCAGCCTTTGCAAAACCGGTCAGACCGGTGATGCCGGTCAGCGCGGCGGCGCCGGTCACACCGGCCATGCCCTTGAGGAAATCGCGACGGTTGATACCCTTGCTCATGTCAATCGTTCCTCCTTGTATGATGCGGTTTCACGCTCTGTCACAAGACAGGTTTATCCGTATAAATTGTAGCAAATTCAAGCGATTGAATCCAATTGATAAAGCGGATTGGTGATTCAATTTTTCAATAAGCATTGACAAAACGTGCCTGATCGGTCATCATAGAAACGTTGGAATAACGTACGCTATGGATGCGGGGGAAGACGGGTGAATCTCAGGCAAATCGATCTGGCGCTCGACCTGGCGCGCACGCTGAATTACCGGATGACGGCGGAGAACATGTTCATCAGCCAACCGGCGCTGACCCATCAGATCCAGGCCCTGGAGGCGGAGATCGGCGTGGCGCTGTTCCGGCGCTCGAGCCACGGGGTTTCGCTGACGCCCGCGGGGGCGATCTTCTGCCGCGAGATGCAGAAGACGGTGGAGAGCATCCGGGCGACGATCTCCGGCGTGCGCAACTGCGGCGGTCAGTTTCAGGACGTGCTGCGCATCGGGCTGAACGGCCGCAACACGCCGCGCCTGGGCAGCATTCTCCGGGCGTTTTCGCAGGCCTGCCCGGATGTGATGGCCGATTTCAGGCGGATTCAGGGCGTGGGTCGGTTGGACGCGTTTTTGCGGCGCGAGCTCGACCTGGTCTTTTACATCAACGAGGCCGTCCCTGATCTGCCCTCCATTGAGCGTGCCGAGCTGTTCCGCAGCAAGATCTATTGCGTGATGAATCAGGACCACCCGCTGGCCGGTCGTCAGGTGATTACCCCTGAGGATCTGGCCGGTGAATGCCTCCTGCTGAACGACGGCAGCGGCCCCAAGGCGCTGATCCATGCGCAGCAGAAGCTGTGCCAGAAGGCGTCACCGGTCATCCAGCTGTGCCCCAGCGCCGATACGGCTTTCCTGTGGATCGCCGCGGGGCGCGGCATCGCGCTGATGCCCGGCTTCTGGTATGATAGCAGCAACCACTTCGTGTATGTCCCCTATGACTGGCCCGAGACCATTCCCTGCAGCATCGCGTGGCACCGCGACGATTACCGCCCCTGCTGCCAGACCTTCGTGGACATCGCGCGCAGCACCTACGAGCAAATCCAGCATGAAAACGGCATCCTGTGAGGGGGAGACAAAGGCAAGGCCTTGGCGCGGCTTGTGGCTATGGCCGGTTCGATGCCAGACCGTCCGGGGCTGTAAGGAAGCTTGCTTTCCTCGGTTCTCCTTGTCTGTCAACGGCGATGGCTGCGCTTCATTCGCACAAGCTTCTTCATTTGACACGCATTCCGACGAGTAAGAAAACAGCAAGCAGAGTCCCTTAGCGGGCGCACTGACTCACCGCCGTCAGTTTATCGGTGGTGAAGAAGGCGCCTTTTTTCTATGAAGAGGATACTTTGGCAGGATATCATGTCGCCAGCGCGGCTCGACAGATAAGCAAACTATATTTATTGGATATGTCGTATTTTTACAAGAAAAATCTGGCACGGTGCGGTAAAATGAATGTGTTGGGTTTCCCCTGCCGCAAAGTGAGCAAGGGGCTGTCACTCAAAAGCGTATTGGGAGGGAGAACAAAGTGAACTTTGTACCTACATTGAATTTTGGCGGCAATTGCCGAGAAGCGCTTCAAATGTATGAAAATGCCTTTCAGGGTAAGATCAACTGGTTGATTACATATGGGGAAGCAAATGATCCCGCATACAATCCGTTGCTTAACGAAGATCAAAAAGAATACATATACCATTCGGAACTTATCATTGGGAATCAAAGGATCATCATGAGTGACAATGTGGATATTGAATTTCAAACGTGCTATTCCAATTTCCTCACGATGATGTGCGATACGAAAGAAGAGGTACAACGCGCGTATGAAATCATGAAAGAGGGGAGCAAAACGATTTATCCGATGGAAGCCACGTCATACAGCTCTTGTCGGGTTGCCTTTGTGGACAAGTTTGGCATCCGTTGGGGAATTATGACCGAGCAAACGGAGCGCTGAATTCCAGTTTATCAGAGCATCAAATAGGGACATGGCCATCTGTCAACGTGCCATGTCCCTATTTGGTTTGCGGTTTTCGCTCTTTGGCAGGCCATTGCATTCAGTCAATATCCTGCCCTTGCCTTATTCCTTGCCATTCCAGCAATAAGTGCACAGCTTGCAGGGGGAGATACCCACAGAGTCGATCATATCGTCCAGCCGGTGGAAGCGGAGCGAGGTGAAATTAAGCTGCTTTTCGATTTCGCTCACCATTTCCGAGTAATTGCGGCTGTCGGGGTCGGCATAATCCGCCAGGGTTTCCTGGCTGACATCCGGGCCCTCGCGGTCCTGGATGATCCGCCGGGTGATGAGATCCAGCTCGGAATTGGAGCGGGAGAAGTTCAGATACTTGCAGCCGAACAGCAGGGGAGGGCAGCCCGTCCGGATATGAACCTCCTTGGCGCCGCTCTCGTAGAGCAGCTCGGTCGTCTCCCGCATCTGGGTGCCGCGCACGATGGAATCGTCGATCATCAGCAGCTTTTTGTCGTTGATGAGGGGACGCACCGGGATCAACTTCATCCGGGCGATCAGATTGCGCTGGCTCTGCATGGTCGGCATGAAGGATCGGGGCCAGGTGGGCGTATACTTGATGAAGGGGCGGGCGAAGGGGATGCCGGATTCATTGGCGTAGCCGATGGCGTGGGCCGTGCCCGAGTCCGGCACACCGGCGACAAGGTCGGCCTGAGCATTGTCCCGGCGGGCCAGCGCGGCGCCGCAGCGGTAACGCATGTCCTCCACGTTGACACCCTCATACGAGGAGGTGGGGTAGCCGTAATACACCCACAGGAAGGAGCAGATGCGCATTTCATCCTTCGGCGGCGCGACCGTTCTGACGCCGTCGGGCGTGATGAAGACGATTTCGGCGGGCTTCAGCTCCCGATAATCGGTGTATCCCAGGTTGATGTAGGCGAAGCTCTCAAAGGAGACGCAGTAGCCGTCCTTTTTCTGCCCGATGGTCAGGGGCGTGCGGCCTTTGTTGTCCCGGGCCGCATAGATGCCCTCGGGGGTCATGATGAGCATCGACATCGACCCGTCAATCGATTCCTGCGCGAAGCGGATGCCCTCGACGATATCGTTGCGCTGGTTGATCAGCGCGGCGACCAATTCGGTGGCGTTGACGCTGCCGCCGCTCATCTCCAGAAAATGCGTTTTGCCGGTCTGGAAGGCGCTTTCAGCCAGGGCTTCCAGGTTGTTGATCCGCCCGACCGTCGTGATAGCAAAGCTGCCCAGATGGGAGCGGACGAGGAGCGGCTGAGGCTCGCTGTCCGAGATGCAGCCGATGCCGAGGTTGCCCTTCAGCTCCGAAACGTCCTTATCGAACTTGGTGCGAAAGGGAGCGTTTTCAATGTTGTGGATGGCGCGGTCAAAGCCGTTCTTGCCATGAACCGCCATGCCGCCGCGTCGCGTGCCAAGATGGGAATGGTAATCGATCCCGAAAAACAAATCAAACACACAATCCGATTTGGAAACAACACCGAAAATACCGCTCATGAAGAAACAACCTTTCTTTCCAGTATCTGCCGGGCTGCTCTGGGGGGTCAGGCCTGCCCGTCAGCAGTATAGCATATAACAGCGGAAAATGCCATATCTATCGCAAGAAACTGTTGCGCGTTTTGGTGCCGGGTTGGAGGAAGGGCACCGGAGGTTTAGACAATGGCTGTTTTGCGTGGCTTTTTGCGCGGGTTGTGGTATACTGGCAGTAGGGGGGAGAACGATAAATCGGGATTTGTACAGGAGGCAGAAAGCATGATCGGATTTGAAAATAGGATACTTCAATCAAAAAGGTTAACATATCGATTGTTGAATGAATCCGACAAAGAGGCGTTGCATAAAATACTGTCCGACAGAAGCGTTACTGAACCAGCGGGATTTATGCCCGCAGATACAAAAGAAAAGTTTGACGAATTCTTTGCGGAATTGACGCAATATAATACAGGAATTGCTATTTTGAACGTTGAAACACTGATAGGATATATTCATGTCAATAAGTATTCTTCTGATTTACCCAAGTATCGTGGAAAAAAAGGCGTGAGCACGGGCTTTGTTATCGGAAAGAAATATCAGAACCAAGGATATGCGACGGAGACTTTGGAAACCATTACTACGTATTTGAAGCAGTCATTTGATTATTGTATAGCAGATCATTTTGCAGGCAATGAACCTTCAAAGAGGGTCATTGAGAAATGTAGATATCATTATTTAGAAACATACTCCATGTTTTTTGATGAACTGGGAGAGGAACTAACCTGTTTGAGCTATATACGCTGACAAATTCCAGTTTATTGCGCAATACAAAAAGGCCGCTGGCGCCCCCCAACACGATGTCGCCAGCAGCCTTTTTCATAGGCCTGCATATGACCGCTCGATGCCGCATAACGCCGCATATGCACAACTTTTTCAGCGAGTAACCGGAAAAAAACCATATAAATGAAGGCAAAAACGGTGTTTTTTGCCCTCGAAAATGCCTGGAAATCCAACAAAACCAAGGGCTTTAGGGCAGCATTAGGGTACAGTCCCCGATTGTCACCCTGTTTTTGCTGATAAAAATAGCAACAAAAAGCCCGGAAGCCTTTACAAATCAAGGTTTCCGGGCTTCCGTGGAGCATAGCGGATTCGAAGCGGAGCAGGGACCTCCCAAGGTGTTCCAATCAGTACCATCTGGTAACATAGGGTAACCAAAAACGACATAAACATCCCAATCAATAACACCGAATACCACTCCGTTGTGGGTACGATTGTGGGTACGCATAGTGTTGCGGATCAAGGAGCAAAACCGTACAAGAAATCGACAATCGACTGCACGAATGGAGGAATGAGAAAATGGAAAAGAATCATAAAATTGAACTGCCATTGCACATCCACGACGAAAAGAATGGCTTGAATTACACCCTGCATGGCGACTACTACCTGCCTGATATCGAGGTCGATCCGGGTCAACCTATTGGCAAGTATGGTAGAGCACGGCTGCGGTATCTGCAAGAGCATCGTTCAATTATGTATAACCGGCTGTTGCTCTCCGGCAAGCTGTATGACGATCTGCATCGGGCAGATGAGGAGGCCGAACGCCTACTTGATACGATGCTTTCGCAAATGGCGAAGGATGCGGGTGTTACAGAAATGCTGAAGGCTTCTGATCCTATGAAATGGGTCGGCATGATGAATGCTATCAAGGCACAGGTCGAAGAGATCATATGGAATGAACTGATTTACACATAAGACGATTTTCTGCCGCTTCTTTGGAGGCGGCATTTTTTTGCTATTCGGATAATCTAATTGTCAAACGATCAAAACTAAAGCATCCGCAAAACTCCTTTGAAAAACATTCGCATAGTTAGTAAAACTCGCTTGAAAAATATTTGATAATAGCAAAAAGTCCCTTGAAAAAGTTTGATCTTTTGCATATACTAAGATCGTGAGCAAAGGAGGGCATAGTATGCTGAAAAGAAAAATCGAGACTGTTTTGAAAAACTGGAAAGACACGAACGGTCACAAGCCATTGGTCATCAAGGGGTGTCGTCAGTGCGGCAAGACCTTTTCAGTCCGTCAGTTTGCGCGGGAAAACTATGCCCATGTGATCTATCTAAATTTTTATGAGAATAAGAGCTATGCTTCTGTGTTTTCCGGCTCTCTGGAAGTGGATCATCTGACGATGCTACTTTCTGCTTTGCTGGGGCCTGAAGCTATTTTTGAGGCAGGTAAAACCGTGCTCATCCTGGATGAAATTCAGGAATGCCCCGAAGCACGGACGGCGCTCAAATTTTTCGCCATGGATGGCAGATATGATGTGATTGGCACAGGCTCTTTGCTGGGCGTCAGGGGATATGGCAAACGACCAACGTCCATTCCTGTGGGATATGAGCAAATCGAGGAAATGCACCCCCTTGATTTTGAGGAGTTTCTTTGGGCAAACGGCATCAATGAACCAACCATTGAATATTTAAGAGAATGCCTGAACAATGAAACGCCCGTGTCAGAGGCACTGCATGAGAGGCTCCGTCAGCTACTACTTCAATATGCGGTAGTCGGTGGTATGCCCGCTGTGGTGCAGACGTTTGTGAGCACCCACCAGATGAACACTGTTCTCCAAATGCAGCGCGGTATTCTGTCCGATTACGAAGATGACATGGTGAAATATGCTGACGATAAGGATAAACCACATATTCGAGAGTGCTTCCAGTCCATCCCCCGTCAACTGAGCAAGGAAAACAAAAAATTCCAATACTCCGTCGTCAAAAAGGGCGCTACCGCGTCTAAATTTGCGGGCAGCCTACAATGGATTGAGGATGCGGGCATTATCCGCCGCTGCTACAATCTCACGCTACCGGAATTGCCCTTGGATGGAAATGCCGTGCAGGACATTTTCAAAGTTTATATGATGGACAGTGGACTTCTGATTGCCATGCTGGAAGACGGCACACAATTTGACGTTCTGCAAGGGAATCTGCATGGCTATAAAGGCGCGATCTTTGAAAACCTTGCTGCAGACATCCTGGCGAAGATGGGAAGGAAGCTCTACTATTTCCATAAGGACTCCGGTCTGGAGATTGACTTTGTAATGCGCTATGCAGGGCAAAGCACCCTGTTGGAAGTAAAATCCACTACTGGCAATATCAAAAGCACCAAAACAGTGCTGAATCACCCGGAGAAGTATCATGTGGGTGGAGCCATCAAGCTGGGTGACTATAATGTGGGCCGCGCAGGTAATGTTTTGACGTTGCCGTTTTATATGGCGTTTTTGCTGACGGCATATTAATCAACGGTGTGCTATGCAAGATATTAAAGGAACTGACCGCTGAATACGATGTACTAAAATCAGAGAACGAGCGCAATGAAGCTGCTCTTGAAAACCTGAAGCCCGAACTTAAAACCCTCCACCACATCAAACATAATATTGATATTCTTGAGCGGGACTACTTGCCAGAGGCAGAAGATCTGCGCAGATATACTCGCACAGGCAGATAAGTACACCCCCTATGCCTATTCGGCTGCTGATTCACAGTGCCGGGCATAGGGGTTTTTTATTTGCACTTTAGCGACTACTAAAGCGTAGAGCGACGCTGGAAGCGTCCATAACCACAGAGCTTTGCTCTGGTCATCAGGGGCTTGGGGGCGGAGCCATCAACAAGCATTTCGCAGAAAGTAGCACTTTTGCATTGCTTGCTGATTCACCGTTGACGGTTATAAGTGTTAAACGATAACGCAACTTGAAGAGACTATAGCCGATGTTTATATGATGAAAATATCAGGCGTTATTATTTCGGATTATCAGAGAACATAATCTACTATAACCTTGGCAAACAACACTCCACCATATTCTTTGGTCCAATACTGGACTTTTCTGTTCTCTCGTGAGCTTCTACTACTTTTACCTTCCCTGCCTGTACCGACTAATGTGTTTGAAGAATCTGTAGAATTCAGAAAAAAGGCAGAGTTAAGAAATAAAGCTCTTGCATCGAGATGAGAATTGTGTTACAATACCTGATGAGTCTCCTAATCTATGGTAACACGATTAGTGAAGCTGATACACGTAGAGGGATGTGTTTAGAATGTCTGGTCGAAATCCTCTGAATAGCATAAGGTACTTGAAGTCAGATGTTGGTAGCTTGTTGAGGAACACTCAAGTTAAAGTGGTTGGCATAAAAAGAAAGGCACGCAAGAAACGTCAGTTTTTCATTGATGTACAGGGTGGTGCATTAATCCAGCCTTTGGTATACACGGTTTCGATAAAGAAAGTACGGAAACGTAGAAGGTAATGTTCGGTTTTCATACTATTTATCAAGGAAAAGGTGGGAAATTGATATGCAGACAAAGAAGGTTAAGTCTAACCAATATAAGTTTAAAAACTCCGATCGTTCAAAACCGTCTATCGTTGTTAGGGATAGAAAAGGAAACAAGTATAAGTGCTTTCCGTTGACTCGCGAAGATGTATTACATCATTCGAAACAGCACAGCAGAAAGCAGGCTGAAGTTGTTGCCATTCTCTTGAACGACGCAGAATATGGCTACTCTGTACCAGATAAAAAACTGCGCACAGGTAAGTTTGTCAGTATCATAGGGCCTGAGAACAAGGTTATAAAGGGAAAGATTACGCAAATCCGATATAATGTTGGACCTCACGGCGGCGGAGACGGCACGACTCCTCCATATCAACCCACAAACAGCTGAATTGTATGATTGTTGAAGTTATAGATAAGATCCCGCAACTACTGGAATACTTTATTCCGGGGTATGTTGCAGTATGGTTATATAAGCGGTGGAAGAGTGCCTTCAACGAAAATGACCTAAGTGATATCCATGTTGGAGCAATCGTTTTTGTTAGCTATATAATTAGGTTGAGTCTAAAAACAGTATATCATGGCTTATTACTTTGTATACCATCGTTGAGTCGATTTAATACTGTTGACGTTCGATGCTTGGTAGAAATATTAGTTGCGTGTATAATTGCCTTTGTGTTGATAAAGGCTCGACGTATAACTTGGATTAGAACATTATACTCAAAGGTAAACAGAACAACTCTGTCTTCGAACGTTTTCGAGTGCTGCAATCTAGATTTAAAGCCACAAGTTACTGTATATCTAGATAAGAAAAGAATAGAAGGTAGATTATTACTGTACGACTTGACCCCAGATGCTCAATGGATTACTATTGATAAGCACTTTGTTTATGATGAAGATAACGCACTAATAGATGCATGGTATAATCATGACTATGAACGATATTTGATTCGATTAGAGGATGTACATACCTTAGTAGTTCACTATGATGGTAGTGATAAAATTGTACCTCCAAAGTATAAGGCGAAACAAGATGAGGCGTTAGCAGCCCTTATCGAAGAAGACACCTGATGAAGCTGAGGATGGATTAACATTAATTTGCGATAGAATCTGAACTACCGATTATCGTTTATCTCGACACACTCATAGAATAATTTGAACGATACTATGATGGATGGAATGTTGGTGAGATTGCGCAGCAAGAACACCAACCAGCAAGCACGATCCGGAGCCGCTTATTTCGGGCTTGCCATATGCTCCGTGACCGCTATTTCGAACTATCAAATAGTTTGCAGAAATGAATGGGGTGTGAGGCATAGAAAAGCTGCAAATTATTTGCCATGTAAGAATGGGCGTAAAGCGATTGTTGACTCCAGGTGTTACTCAGCAACTCATTCATGATAAAGGTCGAGGGATCTTCGAGCAGATCCTCGACCTTTATACGAGTGATGAGTGGATAACGCTCACGAATATTATGAGGTGACAAATGAATAATATGTTGAACTATTCGGGCATTGTGCCAATTGTGTTTCTGGCCATAGAGAACGATACGGATCGTGAAGCGATCACGGAACTGTATTTATCGTACCGTAATCTGTTCATCAAGGTAGCGCGAAAATTCTTTGGAAATAATGATGTAGAAGTAGAGGATGCCGTTGCAGCTACGGCTGAACGGCTGTGCAAATACTATGAGAACTTTTTGCGTGTTCCGTGTAAGAAAATGCCGTTATATATGGTCTATACTATTAGTAACGTATGCCGAAACAGGATGCAAAAGCTCCGCGAGGAAAAAGTAATGTGTTACGAAGTGGACATAGAGGATGCTATCAATCAGATCCCGGATTCGCATGGCGGGATTGGAGTACTGTTTGATCGTTCAAATGCTTTGGTTTTGCTTGATTCATTTGAAAGCTTAAGCAGTCGTGAAAAAGAACTCATCCGTATGCGGCACATTGATCGCTATAGTATTGAAGAGATTGCGGATCAATTGAATTTGAAGCCAAACGCTGTCTATACGGCGCTAAGTCGTGCAAAGGCCCATCTGGAGCAAGCAGCTTCCCTCAGCGCAAAGGAGTGATAGAATGCTAGGCAAGAAGAATAGTCAACCGGAAATACAGGACATTCAAGATCGAGCGTATGACCTGTTCGGTGAACTTGTTTTTGAGAAAGAAGCAAACGAACTCCTTGCAGAGATGAAAGCAGACGGCGAAGAATCTACTGAAAGTGAAGAGTTTATTGCCCGTGTTGATGCGCGCAGTTTAGGCATTATCGAGAAATATAGTCGGAAGGTACGAGTGCGTCGCTTTCTCATGCAGACAATGCCTCGTTTAGGACAAATTGCGGCAGTTATTATCGTTGTCATTACATTGGCGGGATGTACTGCCCTTGCAGCAAGTGAGACGGTCCGCGTATATCTTCTGCATCTGCTGGTTGAAACAACAAATGAGTACACGATTCTTAGCCTTGTTCCCAGCGAAACCGATTATGTTGATGTTCCCGACGAATGGGAAGGATGCTATTATCCAGCATATATTCCAGAAGGGCTGAAACCAATTTCCATTTTGGGAAATACGGCATATTATTCTTATGAGGAATCACCGCCAGTATTCGTTTTTGGAGAATATGATGAAGGTTCGGTCGTGCAAATTGATACTGAGGACGCAGAAACAATTCAAACAACAATTCATGGGCAACTGGCATATATCAGCACAAAGGGTACTACCATAAAAATATATTGGAGCGAAGGGTTGCGATACTTTGTGTTGACTTTCCGAGGAATGTCAGCAGCTATTGCATTGAGTGTAGCCGATAGCGTTACGCAAATCAGAGAAAATTAAAAATTTTTCATTTAGGTGTAAGAAATTTTCCTCCTTTGCGGTCTATTCAAATGTAAGAGATCACAAAGGAGGTTTTCTTTATGCGCATTATGAAGGGCGTACTCTTAGGAATCATCTTTACACTGTTTCTCACCATGTCTGTATTCTCTGCAAGCGCTGATCAACCGATAACGCTCAGGATCCCGCAGGAGTATTCGCTTATGTATAGTCATACTGAGGATATTTCTGCGAGTCTTTCATTTAGTGGCAACATCGCTAAGTGTAATGGCGTGGTATTCCCTATCGAAAATGTGGATGTCACAGTCACTGTGTCGTTGTATAAGCAGAATGGATCTTCGTGGACGCTTCTTGATTCGTGGTCGGGAAGCGCAAAAAATGGTTACGCGGCATCTGCAAGCGGAACAAAAACTGTTAGTTCTGGAACGTACAAGGTTGTAACATATGGAAATGTAGGCGGTTTAGAATTTCCAACAGCCAGCATTACTAAAACAAAGCCCTAACCTTCTGGGAGATCACATTTGGAATGCGGTTTCTGCTGCATACCATTGTGAATAAACATTGCTCATATCAGCAGGAAAGGTGGTGGTTCCGTTGGGCGATCCACATAGCTTGCTCTGCTATAGGCAAGCAAAGACCTTGCATAACGTGCCGGGAAGCACACATCAGTAATGATGTGCTGTTCTGCAAGGTCTATTGAATTATAGCATATCTCGTTGGTTTTGTGCAATGACAAGTTTGTAAATGACAACATAAGGAGGAAACCTCATGAAGAAGTTCGTTGCGTTGCTTCTGGCTGCCCTGTTGACTTGCGCCCTTGCCACTACAGCGCTTGCCGAAACGACCCTCGCTGTAACAGGTCACACCTGTCAATGGAAGCTAGACAAAACGGGCCGATATGTTTTTAGGTCCGTTAGTGGTTCACATCATAAGGAGTATATTGAGCAGTATACCTTCTGCACCATTTGCGGAGCCATAAAGAATTACTCTTATGCTGATAAACCCGGAGCAACCAACAAGCCCCATAGCACAAACGGAAAGTATGTGTATAATTTTCATAATGCGGGAACAACATCGCATACTTTCATGCAAAAGTGTACCACATGCTTGGCGTATTGCCTTCCTGATACCCTACCTTGCTCTGGTGCAGGCGGGCTCCATGTGACGCATCCCTAACGCAGCGCGCCTATGGACCGCATCAGTGAAGCTGTCTAAGTCGCCCGCATTCAGGGCATCTCACATAATAACCCCATAAACTCCTGGCCCCCGAAGTGAACAGGTGAGAGGTGAATCACATGAAAAAGATGAAGATCCTGTTTCCATTGTTAGCGCTTCTCCTGCTGACCCCTTTCCGCGTGCTGGCAGATCAGCAGCTCTATCCGCTTCCGCCCATTGAAGGTGTAACCGATCAGAATAATGATTTCTGGTCTTACGAAGCTTATAACCTCCTTGTCAGCGGCGATACTCTCCATTTCCTGAAGTATCGTTATGGAGGCAGCTTCAGCACAGAGGAAATGGATGTCTTTAGCGCGGAATGCTTTACGCTCAATGATCGGGGCGACGTAGAACTCTGCCCCAATCACTGTGGCGATGTGATCGACCTCGTTGAACCCAATCACTTCGGGGGCCCTTTTTTCGGCTGGATCCACACACCGCAGAATGAGACATATCTGGTCGACGCGAACGGTCAGGTGCTGCGCTGGACGCCCTATGCCGACGCGGCATGGGAGCCTGTAACTCAGCTGGATATGTCGGGTCTTTCAGCTCTTGCGTCCGACAACGATTGGGTCACTTATAGGGGCGACGAAGACGCTCTCTATCTGGCGTATCCATCGGCGCAGGGGGGCTGCGACCTGTATGCCTTCGACTGGACGAGCGGAGAGCGTCGCACGATCACCCACCTTGGATATGCATATGACGTGACCTTCGCCGGTCATGGCAAGCTGCTCGTTGAAGGCGGTTTGAGGCCCAACAGTCCCGGAGATTGGTACATCATCGACTGTCAGACGGGCGAAACCTCCGTTTTCATGGGCGGTACCGATAAACCCAAGCCCTCTTTATGCGTCTGGGATCGCGTAAGCGGCTGGTACTATGCCTCCTACAGCGAAATTCAGCATCTTGGTTGGGATAAAAATGAATCCACCGCAGGCACCTTCCCGGGAGCGACCGGAGACCGTGACACTGCGTTGAGCATGGATGGTCGTCAGTTTTATGTTTTGGCCAACGAACGAGAGGGCAGCAGGTTTCTGATCGTCGACCTGCAGGAGTCTGACGGCACGGTGCTGACTGTAAACGGAGTGACCAATTACCTGAATCCTCAGTATGGGGCGATCTCCTCCCTCACCGGGGCGTCCCCCGAGTTGGCGAACGTCCAGTTTGACCTGCGCGACAGTATCAAGGAAGCCAATGATGTGGCGCAGCTCCTGCTGACTCAGAATGATTCCATCGATCTTTTTGCCGTCAACACCGCTTCGGTCGATCTGCGCAGCCTCTTTGCGAAAGGCTATTGTGTCGCGCTGGACGATCAGCCGGAGATCCAGGCTTTCTTCGATGAACTCTATCCCGCATGGTCGAGCGCTTGTATATGGCAGGGCAGCATTGTTGCGTTCCCTCTCTATGTGTCCGATCAATACCAGTTCATGTACAACACAGAGCTTTGGGAAGAACTCGGTCTGAATATACCAACCAGCTATTCAGAACTCTTCTCAACCATCCGATGGATGGACAGTGCGGGCCTGTTAACGGAATACCCGCTATTTGAGAAAAACGGTATCTACACGCGATCTTTTGACCATCTGCTGAACAAGCTGTTGGGGGATTTCTTGCTTCACGGCGAGACCTCCGGTCTGGGCATCGATCTCAGCGACCCCGTCTTTGAACAGCTTTTGCAGGAGCTTTCCGAGCTGCGGGACATTTTAGATCGGCACGATGAGCGCAATCTGACAGGAACCCCTCTGATGGCCCATGCCGGATTTGTTACCGACGTCGATGCCGCATGGCTTTTCTATGAGCAGTACGGCGAATACGCGCCGATGCTGCTGTCGCTGGATGAAACACGCGGGCCTGTCCTTCAGGCGAACATGATCGTATTGTTTGTGAACCCCTACAGCAAGCATATCGAGCTGGCGAAGACGTGGCTTTCCTATTTAGCGTCAAACCCGACCGAATCGACGCGCTGCGTCCTTCTGAAAGGCATGCCAAACGGTATCGAAACGGAGCAGAGCCGGATCAGATACGCTGAATATGAGGAACGGCAGGCCGCCCTCCAGCAGCAGTATGAAGAGGCGCAGGCGTCCGGCGATATGGACGCCATAGAAGAGGCGCAGGACGCTTGGCACAGCAATATCCAGCCGACGCATGAATGGATCGTCACCCCGGAGCACGCGCAGATGCTGTATCCGGTCCTTCCTTACGCGAGGGTCATCCATTATGTTCCGCATGTCGTCCTCCTTAACAATAGCGCGCAGCCGATCCAGGAATACCTGACCGGGAGAAGGAGTGCGCATGATCTGCTGCGAGCGCTACAATCGCTTGCGATTATGATTAACGCAGAAGGTTCATAAACGACATCAAAACCTATCAAACAGGCTGCTAACAACCAAGAGGTTAGCAGCCTGTTCCTTTATTTGATCATCCCGGTAAAGCAATATTACACTATATCGACTGATATGAGCGCAATAACCCATGCTTATATCAGCCACTTCTTTATTATGAACGAGGAATAACCACTGATGCAAAAATGACTGACATACCCTGCTATTTCGCTATATAAGTACATGATATACATTCAACTATTACATATTATTATGATTCTTGATTATGAACACATGAACGAAAACTGGTTAGAAAGGCCTTATTTTATAAGCAGCTTGTTTCTTACGATTTCGAGGCTTCTATACTTTGACTTGTCAATTGTAAAGCTTCCTACAATTTCTTTCATTGTTTCACTGCTCCAATAGATTTTAAGACATTTTTTTGCTCGGGTAATAGCTGTGTAGAAAATGTTATGTGTAATTCTCTCAGAATTGCCGCTGGGAATAACTACCTTGACTGAGTCATATTCTAGGCCCTGCGCCTTATGTATAGAAACAGCATAGGCCAGCTGGAAAGGAATAATGGTTCGCATACGCATTATTTCTACATCTTCCTCAATCGTAGCAGCATCATATGTATATACAGTAAGCTGAATTCGAGTTGAATTGTCCATGATATCAATAAAATCGAAATCCTCTTTTTTGCAATCCATTTCCGTCAACAGCATATCGACGTCTATGACAAATGAGATGCTTTCGTCCGTCCTTATGATGTTGACAATTCTTCCCTTCAAATTATTATATAATATAGGGAATCGTTTTGTATCATTAAATAGAATAGGATCTCCTACTTTATAACTCCATTCCTGCCAGTAAACAGCCTCCCCGCTTTTATTGGCATTCTGGAAATAGCTGTTCATATTATTTAGACCGAATTTTCCATCATAATTTAAACATAGAACAACCTCGTCATCTTCTATCTTATTGAATACATTGGGGCCAATATCCTCTGAGAACGGACCATCAATAACCAGTTTCTCAGTAATCAATGAGTCTCGTGTTCTAACTTCATTCCACAAGCTAATCAGTGTTTCGTCTTTGGTTCGCCAAGTGTTTAGTAGCTCGACATTAGCGCCTTGGGGTTTAATGATATCTTTCGCATAGAAAAACCAGTTGCCAAAATCTATAGATTCAATCTGATGAATATCTCCTGCAAGAACTAAGAAGGAATCTGGTCTGATTTTTTGGAGAAATTGTAGCATGGTACGATTATCAATTGTGCTACATTCGTCAACGAAAATGATGTCATAGTCTGAAACGGACACGCTTTTTGTGAAACTGTCGATGCTGATAAATTCAGCAGATGTTCCAGGATTATCGATACGCCTTTTCAGATTTTGTAGCGCAGTGTGCGTTTTTGTAAGAAATAACTTGCGGTATCCGGACATCAGATTCGAAATATGGTTGATGAGCGTCGTTTTACCCGTTCCTGCCGCACCGTAAATTAGGAGAAGCTGCGAATTCACGAATATATTTCTCAGTGCCTGCTCTTTTAGAATGTCGTCGGATAGAATAACTTGATTTCGTTTTACAAAACCCTCATTAACAGCTCTTTGACCCCTATTTCCGCGACTCGAGAATTCCTGGAGCTTTTGTAAGATGGATATTGTAGTTTTTTGATAAATATCAATATATACAAGGCCTGCACTTCGCATGATTTGATATCCTTGACGTCGTTCCCAATCGTCCAAGTGGCAATTAAAGGCATCAATCTCTTCGTCACTCGCTATCGCTTGTGCCTCAAAATAGATTTCTCCTGTTTGCATGATGGCTTTTTTTATAGAGAGATAGGGGCGAACGATTTTGATTTGACTACGTTTCGTGATACTTATGACATTCCTAACGGCAATACTCTCTGTTGTTCGACTGCCAGCAAGATTGGAAATAAATGGATTCCGTTCAAAAGGCAAACACTTTTTGTTGAGATACAAATTTTTATAGAGTGAAGCAGGATTATATTTCGTAGGCATGACACTTTCAAGAGTCTCTTCTCGAAGATTGAGAAGAAGATATCGAATTACATTTTTTCCATTAGCGGTTGACACATGAGAGAAATTTTGCTGAAGATTTTGCAGAATCTGCTTGAACGCATCGGTGTTCGTTTTTTCGTATATTTTATCTATATGAGCCGTGAAGGTATCTTTTTGCAGGTCAATCAAATCAAGTAGGCTGATGCCAGTTTGGGTAAGGAAGTCCATGAGTTCTGTATACTCGCCATGCCTTGAAGAAAGTGAGACAGGGATATTAAGGATTTTTCCCAGCTTATTGAGACAAATGGGTTCAATTGATACCTTCCAATTCGTAATGACTTTTATTTTTGAGTCAATTCCCCATAAGTCAATTATTGCATCTGTATAACCAATCTGTACCGAATAGTTTGTTGATATATTGGTTTTCGTGTAGGCTGTTAGTCTATTGTACTTTGTGGCATAGACGTTTGCCAATTGCAAAGTAACTTCATAATACCTTTCTTTTCCAACGAAGAAAGGGGTCTTTTTCTGAACATAAAACCTACATAGGCGTAATGGATTAGATTTGTCTGATATGCTACAAATCGCATCTGCTACCAGTTGGTAGTATTGCTGGTCTAGCATATCCAAATGTAATGGGAATTTTTCAAGATTATGTAACACAGAGATATTGAACTTGTCTTTCAGGAATTCCCTGATCTGCCAGAGAAAATCGTAGTATTTAAGCATGAGTCGCTCAGACTGTCCTTCATCAGGGACTCGATAACCGACATAACTCAATGCTCTAAAAAAGGTTGCAAGATACTTTGTTTCGATGCTCAGAAGCGCTCGATCCCATGCTAATCGTAGACTAACTTTTTCTAACCCACTGCTTAACGCGTTGAGAACGAGAGTTGCAACGCACAAATCCTCTAGTTTTGTAAGAATTCTTTGAGAGATGCCATCGCGGGTATCATTGTAGATATCCATTCTGTCTATGCTTTCAGTGATATATTCATTACATACTCGGATGATGTTTTTGATGTCTTTCTTTGAATAGTCCATGGTTTTCATTTGATTAACAAATGAATGATGATCAATAATCTCCACGAGTTTAGCGCAGAAGTTGTCTATGCTCTCATCCGTATTCTTAATCTCTTCGTCAGGACTGAAACTAATAGTAGCGCTGTCTTGTTCGAAGTCAATTGAATGAACGAAATTTACCGACATATATTTCCAGAACACTCTTTCAGCTCCACGGCAATCCGGATTGAGTACAACGAATAATATACCTGGATCATATGTCACACCGCACAAGACAAAAGCTGGAAAAGCCAGGCTCCTCAGTGAATAGTTTACTATACCGTCTTTTTCCGTATATCTATGAGTTCCCTTGATTTGAACAAAAAAGTTCTGGTTGGGTCGCCTTGAAATCAGCGGATTTTCAACGAATTCAAATGTACCATCCGAATTCGGCCATTTATCTCCGGCTGCAAAATTGGTGTTAATTCTTCCGTCTGATCTTAAAAAAATCTCCAACACATTCACTGCTGCACGGTCCATGTCAGATGGCACAGAGTGTGTTTTAATATGTTGTTCGGCAGCTTTTCTTTGTAGATCACTCATTTTGCTGTCCTCATTATCATAATGATTATATTGGAATGGTATGAAGTATATAATAAGGGCTGGGCTAATACTCGTGTATAGTTATCTTTAATGGCACAGCAATATTGATATTCTCTATCAAGGTCTTTTCGAATAGTAGAAAGTATTTGTCTTCTAACAGTAACTGATTGCTTTTTTTCTGAACTATATAAGCAATTGTCATGAACAAATCCTTTAGCGGGTGACAGCGTCTATTATTGGTATCGTTGGCAGATAAAATAGTCTTCCAACCGCGGCTATATTTTTTTAATTTGGGCAGGTCTTTGTTTGCACAGCAAAACAGGGCGAATTGATCGATAAACCTCCACAAAGCTGCTGTTATCGGAAGGGATGTAAACATTGGCATCACTCCAATCCATAAGGTATTATACGCTACAATTTGAATAATATCAACCAACTAAGGGTCAGCAATTGAAAAAATAGTAGGTTATTAACTGTTCACTCTCGGTTGAAAGTTTCCTAGACATCACAGAAACGAATTGCCTTATTTTAACAACTAAAATTATTGTGCCTGTACAGAGTATCATCAGGTGGGTCATCCCTTGCAATTGCGACACATGCACCGCCATGACTATAAGACAAGTCGATGAGCGTCTGCATCATATGCTCTGCTTTTTGATAACTACAAATTATC
>JAFLTD010000057.1 GCA_022510625.1 Lachnospiraceae bacterium | reverse complement strand
ATATGCGTGTGTTTCCATTAAAACGTCCGTGTCCGGCTTTAATGAGACACGTCCTGATATAGACTATTTAAAACGGAGGTGTAATCATGGCTAATATCAAATCTGCGAAGAAGAGAATCTTAGTAAATAAGACGAAAGCTGACAGAAACAAAGCGATCAAGTCCGGCGTTAAGACTGCTATCAAGAAAGTTTACGCCGCGATTGATGCTAATGATAAGGAAGCGGCAAAGACAGCTCTTACCGCTGCTACATCCGCAATTGATAAGGCGACCAAGAAAGGGGTATTTCACAAGAATACTTCTGCGAGAAAAGTATCCCGTTTGAGCCTTGCCGTAAACAAGATGTAAGCGCAAAAGAAAAACAGGCGACGCTGAAAGCGGCATTTAACACCAAGTAAAAAAACACTTCCTACCGTCATGGGAAGTGTTTTTTATTTGCTCGTTTTGTTTACCTGCTGTGACCGCCGCCGCCATGGCTTCCTCCGCCGCCACCGCTGTGACCGCCGCCATGGCTTCCCCCGCCGCCGCTGCTCGACTCAATCTTATGATGCACCACGGACTTGCGCAAGAATCTGTCTTCGCGCACCCTAAACTGCGGCTCCATACCATCTACATAGGTGCTGGCCGTAGTTGTTTTGGCACCTTTCTTGGCCCTCCAGTTGAGCAGAACAAATATAACAGATGTTATTATTCCTATGAACCACGGGCCGGATCCCGGCACATTCATATGTACCACATTGATACCTATCATATCATGGTAGAAATCGTTGATGTAGGTTTTGTAGGCACGGTAGGGATCGGTCTCCACATAGCGGTACACATTATCCAGAATATGATCGATATCCGCATCGGAATAAGCAGTTTTGACCTTGCCGGTGGTACAGAACCATGTGTAGATTTTGCCGTCATCCTCTCTATACCAGTTATCCACCAGAATCACACCGTCACCGTTGGACTTGTTGTATCCGAAGTTGTGACCCTCGTAGAATTCCTCCGCGTAGATTTTGACAAATTTATCGTAACTCACATTCGGATCAATCTCTCTGGCATAATCTTTCAGCGATTCCTTCAAGGTGACCAGCACGATATCACAGCCGGTCTGCTGCTCCCTTTTGGCAATCAGCTGCCGCAGTTTATCTTCCTCTTTATCCGTCAACACATCGCCGTAATCAAACACTCTCTCTGTCGTTGTGCACTCCGTGTTGCTTCGATTATAATTGGCCACACCCGCGACAACCGAATGCCCTGCGCTTAGGAATCCGAAAAGAAGAAGGAGAACCGCAAATATGATGTAGAGCCATTTGAAATAGCGAAAATATTCTCTCATAACTTATGTTCCCTCCCTTACAGAATTTCCAAGATGCCGATCGCAAGATAGCAGATACTTGTCACAAGCGCTAAAACGGAAGCCCCGTAAGCGAGTACCTTGCCCTTGGAGACAGGTGTCGTGCCGACCACCTTGCCGGTCTGCCCGTTGACGTGGAACTGGTATGCCTTGTCTCTGTACTTGTATGTATACTGCCAAACGGGCATCAGTGCATAATTGACCTCGTCACGCTGCAGATTCAGATCTTTGCGGAAAGGTTTCATACTGCTGTAGCCTTGAAGAGATTGCTGCATCAACTCCTCGGAAGCGTTACGAGCCTTGACCTGTGCCCTCCCTTCCAGTTCCGGAGCGCCCTGATTATAGACCTCACCGTAGAAACCGGACATATATTTCGGAGCAAATCCCTGCAGGACATGATAATCATAGGGTTCCATAAGGTCCATGACGCCGTCTTCCATCGCATAGGAGGCATCGACGGGAATCTTGTCAAAATCCACATCCATCTTGCGAACCACCTCATAATAAGAAGTCTCCACATATTCCGTGTTGCCGCTTCTCCACGTCCTGACTTTGGTACCCTCGCCCGCAAAATCATAGCATGCTTTATAGTCATAGAGCCAGAACGGCACGTAGATGCCCACCATCTTCTCCAGACTCTTAGCCGACATAAAATCCGACGGCGTGAACGGGCGCTTGCCAAACTCCTTCTCCATCGCTGCCACAGCACCGTCCTTATTGACCCGGAATGGAAGAATCAGATGCGGTTCATAAACGCCATCCACCCGCTCCTCAAACACCAGGTAAGAACCGCAATGTTCACACCGGCTCGCTGAGGTATAGCTCTGCACCGCTATGGGTGCGCCGCAGTTAACACACTGCGTGAGAGATCCTCCCTGTACCTTATCCTCGCTGTCCTCACTCTCACAGTGGGGACAATACATCCTGCCGCGCGCCGGCTCGTATACCACGTTACCGCCGCAGTTTTTACACTTAAACAGCATATGCGTTCTCCTTATAGTTTCGGCATGTATGTATCTCATACACACCGGATTGTATCCAAAATCATCCGCGTGTTACTATTATTTATTGTATCAGAAAAGGTCACAAAAGAGTATAACAATTTTATTGATGTCTCTTAGAAAGTACGCTGATGCCGCAGATGATGGCGAATACCGCCGTGATTACAATGCACACAATCAGTGCCGCGGCACTCCCTGCACCGAAAATGAGCCCTGCCGCCTCCCTGACACTGAGTACGCCAAAGGCAGCAAATATGAGAAAAGACAGAATATTCAGGATGCCCGCGGGTATCTTACTCCTTAGAACCACTCCCGCTATCAGTCCGATCAGATCCGCGAGAATCAGTCCAATCGTACATCCCAAAAATACATATACAGCATTTATCAGACTGTGATTCGTGTAATTGGCCGCCAGCGTGATACCGGACAACTGAGTCTTATCGCCCAGCTCCCCGATGAAAAAGGAAACAAATATGGCAAACACCGGACCGAGATGATGCTTCATTTCTTTCTGTTCTTCTTCCTCGTCGTCACTTTTCAGGGCGGCATAGGCAAACCAGAAGAAAGCAAGCCCGGCTGCCAGCTTAATAATCCTCATGTCCAGATAATTACTGAGAGCAGCACCCACACCCACTGCCAGGATATTCAATACGACCGTGGCAAGCCATGTACCTGTCAGGATGTGAGGTATCTTATACTTTCCTGCCATTGCCACTAGGAGAAGCTGCGTCTTATCGCCCATCTCCGCCACAAATATTGTAATCAAAACTGTCAGAAATATAATCATAACGTATGTTATCCTTATTCCCGTCCGTCCCAACAGTAAGTGCACAATTTGCACTTGTCGATACCGACGGAAGCAATCATGTCATCCAGTCTGTGATATCTGAGGGAAGTGAAGTTCAGCTTCTCTCTTATCTTTTCCAGCATTTCCTGATATTCGGTACTGTCGGGATCTGCGTAGACCGACAGATTCGGGTATTTGTTCTCCCCCTCCATCTCCCGGATCACCCGCCGGGCAATCAACTCCATCTCCGAAGTGGAACGGGAGAAATTCAAATATTTACAGCCGAACAACAGCGGCGGGCATGCCGGACGTATATGTACCTCCTTCGCTCCGCTCTGATAGAGAAACTCCGTTGTCTCCCGAAGCTGCGTGCCGCGCACGATGGAGTCATCGATCAACAGCAGGCTTCTGTCCTTGATCAGATCGTGCACCGGCAACAGTTTCATCTTCGCGATCAGGTTTCTCTGACTCTGTATCGTCGGCATGAAAGAGCGGGGCCATGTGGGCGTATATTTGATAAAAGGTCTGGAAAACGGTATTCCCGACGCATTGGCGTAACCGATGGCATGTGCGGTTCCCGAATCGGGCACACCCGCCACAATATCTGGCTGAACATTATCCCGCTTGGCAAGCATCGCACCGCAGATGTAACGCATCTGCTCCACGCTGATGCCCTCGTAGGATGATGACGGATATCCGTAATAAATCCACAAGAACGTACATATCTTCATGTCTTTGCCCGGGGCTACCAGAGATCGTACTTCCTCCGGTGTGATAATGGCGATCTCACCGGGTCCCAGCTCACATTCCGGGGTGTATCCCAGATTCAGGTAGGCAAAACTCTCAAAGGAAACGCAGAAAGCGTTCTCTTTTCTGCCGACGGACACCGGTGTACGTCCGTACCGGTCTCTCGCCGCATAGATTCCCTTTGGTGTCAAAAGAAGCATTGTCATGGAACCGCTAATCAGCTCCTGCGCATAACGGATACCGTCAATCAGGTTATCCCGCTGGTTGATGATCGCCGCCACCAGTTCCGTCGCATTGATATCCCCACCGCTCATCTCCAGGAAATGCCCATGTCCGACCTTAAAAAGTTCATCCACGATTTCATCCTTATTGTTGATCTTCCCCACCGTCGTAATCGCATAAGTACCGTGGTGGGAACGAATGATCAGCGGCTGCGGCTCGTAATCGGAGATACATCCGATGCCGAGGTTTCCGTGCATTGTGTTGGCGTCTTTATCAAACTTCGTGCGGAAGGGAGCGTTCTCAATATTGTGGATAGCTCTGTCAAACCCCTCCGTCTGACTGTAGACCGCCATGCCGGCGCGCCGCGTTCCCAGATGAGAATGATAATCCGTTCCGAAAAACAAGTCAAAAACGCAGTCATCCTTTGCTGCTACTCCAAAAAATCCTCCCATTGATGCTCTCCTCCTGTATTTTATTCATCTTTTACAACGATGTCAGCTCACAGCCGCATCTTCCGCTCTCTTTGACCCTGTAGAGTGCCATGTTCGCCCTCTTTACAATGCTCCTGCTGTCATCTCCCGACTCACGAAAAGCAGCGCCCGCACTCAAGGATACCGGTGGAATCCCGGCATCGGGGTGCAGCAGCCTGTCATTGGCTATACCGACCCGCCTGCGTATCTCGTCCGCATCGTCATGGGACATCTTCGACAGCCATAACACAAATATGTCCCCGCCGGGGCTGCAGATACAGGCATGTCCACCGAACACGTCGCAGAGCACACGCTCCACACAGCGCAGAACAGCACCGCCGGCTTCCTGTCCGTAGAGATCGTTGACATCCCTGAATTTATCCACATCAACAGTCAGCAGACACCCTTGTTCCCGTGCCTGTCCCAGACTTTCACCGACAATTCTCTCAAAAGTCTTAAGGTCAAGCATCTGTGCAGCCGCAGATTCACTCTGCTTTATACTGTCACCGGATATGTTTCGATCTGCGTCATAAAGTGCTCCGGAAGCGGAATTCTTCACATTCGACTTCCCGCCGGACTTTCTGCCTCTTCCTATTAGATTGTGGAATATTTGTACGATCTGTCTGTTCATTTTTCCTTCTATAATCGACTTGATGCGCTTGCGCTAGACAAGTTTCATACTATCATATATTCGGCAAATCCGCAAGAATCTCCTTGAGCCGGTCCAGGTCCTCCTTCGTTGTTGACCAGCTAGTGGCAAGGCGCACTACAGTATGTGTCTCATCGTATTTCTCCCAGAAACTGAAAGCCACTTGATCTTTCAGCCATTGCAGGATGCTGTCTTCCAGTATCACAAATTGCTGATTGGTGGGCGATTCCCGGTAGAATTCAAGACCTGCTTCTCTCACGATCTGTTTCAACTGTTCCGCCGCGTCGATGGCATGCCTGCTAATCTCCAAATAGAGACCCTCCGTAAAAAGAGTGTCAAACTGAACACCGAGCAGCCGTCCTTTGGCAAGCAATGCGCCGTGGCGCTTCACCGTGGTAATAAAATGCTCCGGCATGCTGCCATTCGGAAATACGACGGCCTCGCCGCACAGAGCACCGACTTTAGTGCCGCCTATGTAAAACACATCGCACAAATGCGCGATATCCGCAAGGGACATGTCAGACTCTCTGCTCATCAGTCCGTATCCCAGCCTCGCTCCGTCGATATAAAGCGGAATATGGAAACTTCTGCATACTTCGTGTATATCCTGCAATTCTCTTTTAGTATACAGTGTCCCGCACTCAGTGGGGTGAGAGATATATACCATTCCCGGAAAAACCATATGATCATGATTTTGATCCTGATAGAATGCTTCCAGATATCGCCTCAAAACATGCGGCGCGATCTTGCCGTCGGTCTGGGAAACTTCCAGCACCTTGTGCCCTGTATTCTCGACAGCTCCCGCTTCATGGGTACTCACATGGCCCGTCTGTGCCGCAATCACACCCTCATACTCCCGCAGCATGGCCGATATGACCACGGAGTTTGTCTGCGTGCCGCCGACCAGGAAAAAAACTTCCGCTTGCGGACATTCACAGGCCTCCCTGATTTTCTCTCGTGCACTCTCGCAGTAGGGGTCGCTCCCGTAACCCGACAGACTCTCCAGATTGGTCTCCGTAAGACGCTCCATTACTTTGGGATGCGCCCCCGCTATATAATCACTCTCAAATGAAATCATAATTTCCTCCGTATATTATATAAAAACTTCACTAACCGCAGTCCGGGTCTTCCAGATCAAACAGCTTTCCTGTTGCAAAAGGGCTGCCCACGTCGCATCGGCCGTGGTGATATGCTCTCTTCACTTCCCCTTCTGCCACTTTCTCGGAAGTCTCGACTTTGATGCGGCTTACGCCGCCCTCCGCCATATTGTCCAACATTTTGATCACGTCATCTATTTCGCTCATGTGATTGCTCCTTTCTCTCTTTCACTGTATCACCAATCTTACTGTTTTGCCATTCCCATAGTGAAATTGTTTAAACTGGTATGGTTTATTTTGTTTAAACTGGCTATTTTAATACATCCAGTATTTCGCTATCATATGCACAATACAGATTGATGAATACTATTTGTAATACATACTTTTCATCATAAGGAGGTAATCTATTATGAAAAAACAAGTTTCCGTTAAAGACATTACATTTACAGCCATGTTTCTGGCACTGAATATAGCGCTCAGTTCCTTCGGCGTTCCCGTACCCGGCGGTCACTTTTATTTAAATGACGTAGTCATCTGCGTTGCCGCCATCCTGCTGAATCCCTTCTACGCTTTTATTGTGGGCGGTATCGGCTCTTTCCTGGGGGACTTCTTCTTCTATCCAACACCGATGTTTGTCTCTCTTGCCACACACGGACTCCAGGCTGTCGTAATCTCCCTGTTTGTTCATAAATTCCCTGCGCAAAAAGAGAAAATCGGTGCAGTCATCGGCGTGGCAATCGGCGCAGTCATCATGGTCGCAGGATACAGCCTCGGCAGGGCGTTTATTTACAGCACTCCCGAGTATGCCGTCTTAAAACTCCCCTATCAGATTCTACAGGCTGCAATCGGTGCAATTACAGGCGTTATTTTATGCTATCCCGCGGGATTGAAAAGGATCTATCAACGAATGTCTGAGAGGCAGTAAGTATGCCGTTTATGCTATGGTTTAACGCCTTATCATCGTTGCCCTGTCATTTTCAAGAGGCGAAATACCTGCTCCACCGCAGCTGACATATTGCGCTTCGCGTTCTCGACCGCCATAGCTTCCTCCAGCGTCACAACTCCACGAACAATCGGGAAAAAGGCATCGATTCCCGCATCGTTGCAAGCGACCGCATCCTCAGTCACACAACCCGCAAATCCCAAGACAGGTTTGCCGAATTTCTTCGCCGTCTCGGCTACGCCGATGGGCGCTTTACCCATTACGGTCTGACCGTCCAGCCGCCCTTCCCCGGTCACCACGATGTCCGCATCTTTCACATAATCCTCAAGGCGGGTTTCCTCCAGCACGATTTTGATACCCGACTCCAGCACAGCGTTTGTAAAAGTCAGAAATGCGAATCCCAGACCGCCTGCCGCGCCCGTTCCCGGGACCTCCGGATCGGCATTTTCATAGGTTTCCTTCGCAACTTCGGCAAAGTGCGCAAGCCAGCCGTCCATCTCACGGATCATCTCGGGTGTTGCTCCCTTCTGCGGTCCGTAGATGGCACTGCATCCCTGATCTCCGCAGAGCGGATTCGTCACGTCACAGGCAATCTTAAATGTACACTGAGAAAGTTCCGGAAGCACATGGTCGCTCGTGATCCGTGCAATATCCTTAAGTCCCTTTCCGTAACGGGAAACCTGCTTGCCGTTTTGATCTAAAATACCGTAACCCAACGCCTGAAGCATACCGATACCGCCGTCGTTGGTGGCGCTTCCTCCGATGCCCACGATAAAGCGGCGGCAGCCCTTTCCTATCGCATCGCGGATGACCTCGCCCACACCGTATGTGGTGGTATTCATGGGATTGCGAAGCGCATCCGGCACCTGCGTGATGCCGGCTGCTCCCGACATCTCGATAATGGCGGTGTGGCTTTCGGCTATAATACCGTATTGACACTCCACCGGATCGCCCAACGGTCCCGTTACGGTTATCGTCTGCAGCTCGCCTCCCATACCGCAGGTGAGGGCTTCCACGGTTCCCTCGCCGCCGTCCGCCAACGGACGAACACAGATCTCCGCGTCAGGATAAACACGCCTCACCCCTTCCGCAATCGCCTGCCCTGCCTCTATCGAGGACAGACTGCCCTTCAATGAGTCGATTGCTACAGTCACTTTCACGATACGCCCTCCCCCTTACGTATTTATTCATCCGGACTCTGCCCATCATGTGCAAGCCACTGACAAGGCGTTATTTCCATATCGGTAAAGGTTGCTTTAAACGAAGAATCTTCCGGGCTGCAGGCATAAATACCAAACCGGATTGTGCCGGTTGCGTTCCACATATGGCAAATACGCATCTGACTATAATGTATTCCGTCTGTGGAACATTCAATACAATAATCATCTTCCCTGCGACTAAACCGATACCACATTGACTTAACGGATGCATCAATCGCCGTGGTAGCCCAATCCGAATACCCCATATTGGTAGCTACGCTCCCTAAATGTTGGAATTCCTCGTTCTCATATTCGATAGAACCTTTCAACCAGTTTTCACTGTCCAAATACATGACAACACCGCACTGATCGAAACGATGTTTGCTCTCAAATTCAGTTTTTACAATAAAGGAGAAATACTTCTCATCGGTAGATATCTGCAGTAGCGGAGCATTATCATTGCGAAAATGATAGTACGTTCGCTGCCATAGATCTGTGTGAGGCTCTGTAATCATCTCTACTTTATCGGAAGTTATATGATAACATTTCGGTTCTCTGGTCCATTTCATAGTCTGTGCATCCAGCTTCATTATCGGTTCCTCCCCCATCATATATTTGCTTTATACCTTTACTAATTAGTTCTAACTCATTTTTCATCCGGCTCTAAGCGGATGATCTTACTCTTGTCTTCATCCCAAAACTGTAATCTGATCTCTGCGCCGTCCTGCTTGATTCGCCGAACAATTTCCTTCGGCAGTACCGATATCTGCCTGTCGATATCCGCTACGGTAGCATGGTCAAAATCCAACAATGACGAGCTTTCCCAGCGCTCCTTAGAATATATATCGAGAACGAGGAGCTTATTATCAAGAAGCCCTCTTAAATCATGAAGCATCTCAGAATATCCCCGGCTGTCGGGATTATAGTGGCAATGCCAGTATTCTTTATAAGTCAACGTAAATTCGTCCGTTAAGTCTATGTAAAGCGGATTACCCTTTGTGTTTCTTAAAGTAATACAATAATACCCCTCATCGAGATATTCATATTCTCTATCCTCGCCGGTATAGACCTGAAATTCTTGTCCAGTCAGGAATGTTTGGATTTCCTGTAATTTATCTGCAGGGTTTATATCATTGTTCATATTTTCAGGTAGATTTGGATTCATTTTTCTTTTCCCTCCCCCATTACAGGTCTATCCAGTATCTTTTCATATATTCTCCATCACCTAATACTTCCTTTTCAAATATACCGCCGTTTGCAAGAATCGCCTTCTCACTTGCAATGTTATCCCGGTCGCAGGTAATCATGACTTTATCCATATTCCTGTCTTTACATTTTTGCAGATTCAGCCTAAGCATTTCCTTAGCATATCCTTTCCTTCTTTCGGAGGGGCGTATGGAATATCCGATATGCCCTCCCCAAAGTCCCAAAATAGGATGATTGATATGATGTCTAATCTCGGTGATTCCGACAATTCGGTCATCCGAAACGCGAACAGCCATATAAGTATCTGAGGTCACAAGCCCTTCAGGGCATGTGTCGGGATCAATCATTTGATCAAGAATATTCATCCATTCTTCCGCAGTCGAACATTGTTCCAAACCATAGCATCCTGCAAAAGTATTGTGATCATGTGCCTCTATGATTTCCTCTCGAAACAGCATGATGTCTTTATCATATTTCATGGATGGTTTTACTAATCTGATTTCTTCCATAGTTACTCCCCCCATCGGCGTCCCGACCTCGATAAGGTTGCCGTCATTGTCCAGAACAACATCCGGACCGAACAGGTTCTTATAAAAAGCTTTTGATCTTTCAATATCACTCACAACAATAAGTACGTTTTTTAGTTTCATTGTAACTTCCCTTCCGCCTAATATATCTTCGAAATCTCCTCCACGCCGTACTGTTCCTTAAAATGCCGTAAATCCGCCTGATCTCTTATCAGCATCACTTCCTCGAACTTTCCGGTATGCACGTCCTGAAATCCCGCTACCTGCTCTCCCGTGCAGATACTGCACTTGAGTACTGCCCTGTACTTTGTCAGATCAAACGTGACTGCCTGTGTTTTGCTGTGTTTTCCTGTTTTCCCTTTACCTATTCCGAACATGGAATGATCTCCCTTACACGAAGCTTACTAATAATAAATATAAGAAAAGTCCGAAACATTCGTCCCGGACTTTATCTTAACATAATATAGAATTATCTGCCATACTGAACATCGTTGTTGCCGCTGTCGGTTGTCCACATCTCAAGCATGTTGATAGGATCGTTGAAATCTGCCAACCAACCGTTACGAGCGATATCGTAGTTGCCGGCCTTTCTCTCCTCAAGGAATACGTTCCAGTCAACAGTCTTGATTGTCATGTTGATACCGATTGCAGCGAAATCCTGCTGAAGTGACTCAGCGATTGCCACATGGCCTGTACCCTCATTTGTAAGGTACTCAAATGTGATCGGTGTAGAATCGGATAACACACCCTCATCGGTAAACTCGAAACCTGCGAACTCCAGAAGCTCGATCGCCTCCTCCAGGTTCTCATCTAATGCGTACGGATCATAATATCCTGTCGTATCAGCATTGGGATAGGTGTAAGCGCTGTCATTCTCCTTGAATACACCGCCATGTCCGTCTGCCATACCTTCAGGGATAAAAGCGTTGGCGGGCAGCTGTCCGGTCTGACCGATATTCTCAACGATATAGTCACGGTCGACCAAGAGAGCAAATGCGCGGCGCATAGCGTTTGCCTGAGCAGGTGTCTTGTCTGCGAACAGAGGGCTCTTTACATTGAAACATACATAGTAGGTACCAAGGTTGTCCACAATGTGGAACTCAGGGTTGTCAAGCAGTGACTGGATTTCATCCGTAGGTACTGTATCAGCGAAATCAAGGTCACCTGCGTTATATGCTGCATAGATAGCTGTATCATCGGCACTTAACATCATATGAAGTGTCTCTACCTTAACCTCATCGGCTTTGTGGTAATTAGGATTCTTCACATATGTCATGGACTCGTCATGTGTCCATGCGGACAACGTGTATGCACCGTTGCTTACGAAACCTGCCTCCTGACACCATGCACCCGGGTTGGTCTGCCAATCAGCAGCACCCTCTACCTCTGACTGCTTTACAGGGTAGTATGCAGGGAATGCAAGAAGATCAAGGAAGTAAGCACAAGGAGCGTTCAGTACGATCGTAAGCGACTGTCCGTCCTCGCTTGCCGTTACATTCAATGTACCGTCTGCATTTGCGTTGATCACATCAAACATATAAGAGTAGTCTGCTGCTGTATCCGGATTTACCGCACGATTCCAGGAATATACGAAATCGTTTGCGTTGAACTCGGAACCGTCAGACCATTTCAGGTCAGGAAGCAGATTTACGGTATATGTCATACCGTCATCACTTACCGTATAATCGGATGCAAGATCCGGCTGAAGGCTTCCGTTGCTGTCATAGGTATAGAGACCTGCAAAGCTGTTTACTGCAAGACACGCACCGTCTACGGAACTGTTCAATGCAGGATCCAGATAATCAGGCTCGGATGCCAGATTGATTCTGAGTGTATCGGAATCGGTCTGAGCAAACTGGAAGTACTTGAATCCGTATAAGTTTGAATAAATGTTAGAAACATTGGACTTCTGCAGATAAATATCATTGTAGTAATAGAGCGGTAACAGAGCACCTGTCTCCATTAAGATATCCTCTGCCTGATGCATCAGAGCTTCACGCTCCTCATAATCCGTTGTGGATTTGATCTCCTGAATCAATGAGTTAAACTCGCCCCAATTGGAAGGATCAACTGCATCAGCGGCTGCCGTATCGTTACCCCCCCCCACATCTGTGGCGTCTGTCGCATCGGATGCATCCGATGAATCGTTTGTCTCAGCACTGTCGGCTGTATTTGTATCTGTCGTGCCTGAATTAGAACCACATGCAGACAGCGTTGACATAGCCAATGCAAGTGCTAAGAACAATGCTACTTTTCTTTTCATAATATTTCCTCCTTTTATACTCTATATAGCATCATTGTATTAGTATCAGATGTTTACACACCTGTCAATACCTAAATATATAACGCGGGACAGTCATCGGTTATGACACGCCACCCTATGTCCGCCGCCTTTGTCGGTAAGTGATGGACAGACTTCGGCACATTTATCCGTGGCATAACGGCATCTGGTCCGGAACGCACAGCCTGTCGGCATATTCATCGGACTCGGCACGTCCCCCGACAGCACGATACGCTGACTCTGCTTGGCGGTAATCGGATCGGGAATCGGCACCGCACTGAGCAGCGACTCCGTATACGGATGAATCGGATGATCGTATACCTCATCTGCATCACCGATCTCTACCACCTTGCCAAGATACATAACCGCAATTCTATTGGAAATATGTCTGACTACGAGCAGGTCATGGGCAATGAACAGATAAGCCACACCCAGCTTCTCCTGCAAATCCTCAAACATGTTGATAACCTGTGCCTGAATGGAAACGTCAAGCGCACTTACCGCCTCATCGCACACGATAAACTGTGGATTTACCGCCAGTGCACGGGCAATTCCTATACGCTGTCTCTGGCCGCCCGAAAACTCATGGGCATACCGCGTCGCATGTTCGGCATTCAAACCGACAAGCTCCATCAATCCCAGAATCTTCTCACGGCGCTCATTCTTATTGGAATAAAGCTTATGGACATCCAGCGGCTCTCCGATGATATCCTCGACCGTCATGCGCGGATTCAGGGAAGAATACGGATCCTGAAAAACCATCTGCATGTGCTTTCTATACTCAGACATGTTCTTTTCGGTAATTTCTTCTCCGTTAAACTTCACGGTACCGGAAGTCGGCTCATACAATCTCAATATAGAACGTCCTACCGTAGTCTTACCGCATCCGGATTCTCCTACAAGCCCCAGCGTCTCGCCCGGTTTGATATTGAACGATACCCCGTCCACCGCCTTAAGCGGCGTAGTTGTAAAGAATCCTGTCTTTATAGGGAAGTATTGCTTTAAATCTTCTACCTCAATCAAGTATTCACTGCTCATTTATTGCACGCCTCCCTTCTCGGCTTCCATAAGCTGCCTATACGCAAGCCAGCAGCACGAGTAATGTCCGTCAGGCATCTGCACCTGCGGCGGTACCTCTTCCAGACAAATCTTCATGGCTTCATCGCATCTTGTACAGAATGCGCATCCCTTGGGCATATTGAGCAGATTGATCGGTGTACCTGCAATCGGTACAAGTCTCTCTTTACTGCCGTCCGCTTTCGGGATTGAACGAAGCAGGCCTTTGGTGTATTCATGAGCAGGTCTGTAAAAGATATCTTCCGCCGTACCTCTCTCACACACACGTCCGCCATACATGACAATAATCTCGTCGCACATATCGGCGATAACACCCAGATCGTGTGTAACCATGATAATTGCCATACCAAGTTTCTTCTGTAGTTCCTGCATAAGCTCCAGAATCTGAGCCTGTATCGTAACGTCCAAAGCGGTCGTGGGCTCGTCCGCTATCAGGATATCGGGCTCACATGCGAGCGCCATAGCAATCATGACACGCTGACGCATACCGCCGGAATGCTCATGAGGATACTGCTTAATACGCTTTTCCGGCTCATTGACGCCTACAAGCTCCAGCAACTCAATCGCTCTCGCTTTTGCCTCCTGCTTATTCTTATCTGTATGGAGCATGATCGCTTCCATAAGCTGGTTGCCAATTGTAAACACAGGATTCAGACTCGTCATGGGATCCTGGAAAATAATACTGCAGCATTTCCCTCGGAAGTCTTTCATCTGCTTCTTGTCGAATTTGGTAATATCCTGTCCTTTATAGATTACCTCACCGCTCATAATACGTCCGGTGGAAGCCAGAATCTGCATAATGGAATATGCGGTAACGCTCTTGCCCGATCCGGACTCCCCGACGATACCCAAAATTTTGCCGGGCGCAAGATTAAAAGTGACACCGTTTACCGCCTTGACTTCACCCGAATCGGTAAAAAATGATGTATGTAAATCCTTGACCTGTAAAATATATTCTTCACTCATAGTTTTCTCCATTCCCATTCTAATACACTATTTCTTCAATTTCGGATCAAATGCATCGCGAAGTCCGTCACCTAACAGGTTAAAGGAAAGCACGATCAGACAGATGACAATCGCCGGAATGATAAGCTTATAGGGATAGCTTTGCAGGCCCTCGCGTGCGCTGTTGGCAAGACTTCCGAGAGACGGCATGGGTGACTGAACACCAAGTCCTATGAAGCTTAAGTAGCTTTCCGTAAAGATGGCCGACGGTATCTGCAGTGCGGTTGAAATAAAGATAACGCTTACACAGTTCGGTATGATGTGTTTCATAATAATTCTTCCGCTCTTAGCGCCCGTTGTCTTCGCTGCCAGAATGTATTCGTTATTCTTGATTGTAAGAATCTGTCCACGCACCAGACGGGCCATACTTACCCAGTAAAGCATACCGTATACGATAAACAGCGAAATCATATTGACACCGAGTTTCTGCAGAACGGTTCCCTCCAGCAACGGTTTTAATGTCTCGTCCAGCACCACCGAAAGCAGAATGATGACAAGCATATCCGGCAGCGAGTATATGATATCGACGATACGCATCATGATCAAATCCACTTTGCCGCCCAGATATCCCGATATACTTCCGTATAACAATCCAATAATCAATACGATCACGCTTGCGAAAAGTCCGACCGCCAGCGAAACCCTTGTTCCGTATACGACACGGATAAAGTAGTCACGGCACATCGCGTCGGTACCCATAATATGTGGGAATACCTCGCCGCCTTTCTCTATGTATGCAAGTTCGTTCTTCGAGTACTCAAAGGGCTTAAGGTTTTTGGCTGTCTTGTCACGCTTGCCGTTGACGGAGATAATCTCCGAATAGCTGTACGGAACAACGTGCGGCGCCACGATGATAATGCCTAATAGTAATACAAGGATTACGATACTCATAACCGCAAGAGGATTTTTCATGAGTTTCCTCATACCGTCCTTAAAGAAAGTAGTGGACTCACTCATGACATCCTGCTGTCTTTTTTCCTCTTCTGTCGCCTTCTCAAACTTAGAAAGGTCTATCTGTGCACTAAAAACATTTCTTTTCTCTGCCACAGTTCTTCCTCCTCTTAATCATCCAGCTTAATTCTGGGGTCAACTATGCTGTAAACAATATCCGTAATCAGATTCATCGTCACCATGAGAATTGCAAGAAACATTGTTGTTCCCATAATCATGGTATAATCACGGTTGTTGATACTGGAAATAAATTTGGAACCCAGTCCGCCGATTGTAAATATATTCTCTACCACAAGGCTTCCCGTAACAATGTATGCAAGCATGGGGCCCACATAGGTGATAACGGGAATGATTGCATTCCGCAGCGCATGTTTGAAGATCACTTTCCACCCTGCAACGCCCTTGGCATTGGCCGTCCTTACATAATCCTGTCCCAGTGCATCCAGCATGCTCGTCTTCGTCAGACGCGTTATGTATGCCATAGGATACAGGGCAAGTGCGATAACCGGAAGTGTATAGTTGGTATTCTCAACGCTCCAGACCGGCACCCACTGCAATGCAAGACAGAATATGTACAACAGCACGGTTGCAAGCACGAAGCTCGGAGCTGCCGTGAAGAGAGTGGTAAAAAATACGATCAACCGGTCTATAAAGGTATTTCTCTTAAGCGCTGCAATACTTCCGAGCACTACTCCTATGATAACAGCCACCAGCGCCGCAAGTCCGCCCAGCTTGGCCGATATCGGGAAAGATTCACCTATGATCGTGGAAATACTTCTGCCGTTCTTCAATGACACGCCCAAATCTCCGCGCAGGAAATTACCGATATAAATGACAAACTGCTCCGTGACAGGCTTGTCAAGATTGTACCTTTGCTCCAAAACTTTCTGTACCTCGGGACTCGGCGCTTTCTCCGAAGCAAACGGGCCTCCCGGGATAGCATTCATTGTAAAGAATGTAATGGCAGCAATAATAAAGATCGTTACGATAGCGAGAATCACCCGCTTAATGATGTATCTGTACATCTTTTCACCCCTTATTTGTGTTAAAAATATCAACTTACAAAAAAAGACGATAATGACACAACACCGTCCATCATCGTCCAGCCTCATGTATAATATAACAAAAACCGCATATTGTCAAGGTTTTTCCTGTTTTTTCGAATAAAATAAAAATTAACTGAAAATTAAGTTTTCATGCAACCTTTTATTAAGGATTAACGTCTAATGTATATAAAAAGACGAGCATAGCTCGTCTGCGAGATTTACTTCGCAAACTCGCAAAAAAGCAAAACGGGTGGGGAAAATTGCAGAACAATACACAAAAGAGACCTGATTCGGAATTACAGCTATGGGCGGTCACTACGCCTAAACCAATGAGAGACGCCCGCGCCGGTCGTCCTGTCCAGTCTATTAAAAGACGGCGGGCCAAGAGGCGGCGTGTCCTGATCTATCGTTGTCTGGCATTAATCATATTCGCGCTGTTTCTGGTCGGTATATTCCAACTGACCGGGATCATCTACAGAGGCATCCGGGCATGGCGTGAAGGCGATGAAATATCCACTCTGCAGCAAGATATGCCGCAGTCAGAAAATCCGATAGAAAAACCGAAAATGACTGTAGATTTGCTGGCGGAGAACCGTTATTCCAGACCCGGTACGGAACTAAAGAACGTAAAGAACGTCTTCGTACATTATACGGCAAATCAAGGAACCACTGCTGCACAGAATCGAAGCTACTTCGCCAACCTTGCCGAGACTAGAGAGCGTTCCGCCAGTGCGCATTTTATCATCGGATACGAAGGGGAAATCATACAGTGCATTCCCCTTAACGAGGAAGCTTTCGCAGTAAAAGGCAGAAATAACGACTCTGTCTCAATAGAGTGTTGTTATCTGTCCGAAGACGGCGCTTTCACGCCCGCCACTTACAATTCTCTGATTGATCTGCTGGCATGGCTGTGCGGGGAATACGGATTGTCCGCACAGGATATTCTGCGCCACTATGACGAGGGCGGCAAGAAATGTCCAATCTACTACGTGGAGCACGAGGATAAGTGGGAACAATTACTGGAGGATGTTGCTCTTGCTATCGAGCAGTCAGAATACGGAAAAGTATATCAGGAACAGCTTATGATTGAGCTTCTGCCTGATGAAATGCATAATATATGATAGATATCAAAAAGAGGAGAGCCTGTAAACTCTCCTCTTTTTGAGTTCGTGCAGTGAGTCTCGCAGACAAACTTGTTCGTTTTTACGAGCTGACAATCTTGTAATAAGTCCTCGCGGTCAGGCTGTAAACCATAACATACATCCCGGCAAACACAAGGAAACAGACCATCGTGCAGATCAGATACAGACTCACATTGGTCATATTGAGCAGCGCCAGAATCAGGGAAATCATCGGAAATGCTACCGCCACATGGATACCCGCCGCAATCAGGGGCAGGAAAAACACCGTCAGAACTTGTGATCGGATGGTACCTTTGATTTCCGCCTGCGTCATGCCGACCTTCCGCATAATGACAAATCGTTCCCTGTCATCATAGCCCTCGGAAATCTGTTTATAATAGATGATCAGCACTGCCGCCATGATAAACAGCACTCCCAGGAATATACCAAGGAAGAAAAGTCCTCCGTATACGCCGATGGAGGTTGTCCACTCCGCCTGTCTGGACTCCGCATAGCCGACGAATTCGTAAGCATAAAGCTCACCGCGAATGCGATCATAGAGTTCCCGTTCTGTCGCTTTATCCACCTTCATGTCAAGTCCGTAATAGACCTCAGGATAGTAATATTCGCCAAGCTCCCTCGCAGTTGTCTCAATCAAAGCATCATAATCTTCATCCCTCACGATACAATAATAGCTGGTCGCTATGTTAGATTCCGCAACGCCGTTGGCCGCATATTTCTTCAGTCGCTCCGCAATATGCCACTCTTCGCCAAACAGATACAGAACCGAGTCCGTGTATTTCTCCCGTGAAGAGTAGATTAACATGTCATGGTCGCCAAGTTCACGGTTTTCTCCCGCGAACGTGTTGTAGTCGGAAAGCGGAAGAAAAATCAGTATGCGGATTCCGGTCAAATTTTGAAAAAAATCATCGTCTGAAGTAAGCGCCCCAAAAGTATTGCCCTGCTGAATGACTGAGAATGTCATATAGGAATATCGAATCTTATCCTTTATCGGCACTTCCATTTCATAACATATGTTATCTACCAATTCGACCATTCCATCATTTCGCGCATCGTCCGTCTCCCTGGAATAGATACAGATATTATTGGGATAACGGGTATGCTGAATATCATCAAGACCGACCATCATGGATGTGGTGGACGACACCGTGACCAAAACCATGGTTGATAGAATGCAAATATTGGCCAGTCCCGCCGCATTCTGTTTCATGCGGTAAATCATGCCGGACACACCGATAAAGTGCTTTGCCTTATAATAAAATTTTTTATTCTTGCGCATCAGCTTGAGAACGACGATGCTTCCCGCAGTGAACAGCAGATATGTCGCTGCAATCACGAGAAGCACCGCGATAAAAAAAGCGTTTATGGACGCGACCGGGTTCTTGATCGTCAGAGCAAGGTAATAGGCTATTCCCAGCATAACAGCACCTAGCAGTGCCAGCACCCACTTCGCCTTCGGTTCCCGCTCTCCCACATTGCCGCCGCGAAGCAGCTCAATCGGATTGGAGAGTCCGATCGTCAGCACGGATTTCAGGTAGATCAGCGCAAAAATGATACCGAAGAGCACCGCAGTCGTCCGGATTACTTCTCCGGAGACGAAGAAGCCCAGTACCACGCTGCCGCCGATAATTTTGGTCAGCACCAGAAACATAAACTTGTCCAGTGCAATCCCGAATACGATTCCAATACACAGGCTGATCAGCACAGTAATGAACGTTTCCAGAAACAACACTCTGGCCAGATGCCTTTTCTCCATGCCGAGGATGTTGAAGAGACCAAACTCCTTCTTCCTGCGCTTCATCAGGAAACTGTTCGTATAAAAGAGAAAAATCAGCGCAAACAATCCGATGATCCTTGCTCCCAGCGCCATCGTGTAGGCGATGGTATCCGCGCCGGTCAATTGCCTGATTCCGGGGTTTAACGATAGCGATTTGACCATATAAAACATCATGACAGTGACCGCACAGGTCAGGATGTAGGGAAAATAGGTGCCTCTGTTCTTGCGGATATTGTTAAGCGCAAGGCGGAGATAGAATCCTGTTCTCATTCTTATCCCTCCCTTTTCTCAGACTGCAAGACCAGCATGGCGGACGAATCCTGCCCGGTCAGCGAGTCCCTCACAATCTGCGGATCTCTCACGATCTGTGAATCCTTCACTGCCAACATAGTCAGGGTATCGGAAATCTTCTGATACATCTGCTCGTTGGTGCTGTCTCCGCGATAGATCTGATGGAACACTTCGCCGTCCTTGATAAAGAGGACACGCCCCGCATGACTGGCGGCTTTGACCGAATGAGTCACCATGACGATTGTCTGACCGTCCTGATTAATTTCACGAAATGCCCCAAGAAGCGAGTCTGTTGCCTTGGAGTCCAGAGCGCCTGTGGGCTCATCTGCCAGTACCAGTTTCGGATCAGTGATAAGCGCCCTCGCCACGGCCGTACGCTGCTTCTCTCCGCCTGACACCTCGTATGGGTACTTCTCCAGAAGCGGCGTAATGCCCAGTTTAGCGGCAATCGGCTTAATGCGCTCGTACATTTCTCTCACGTTCTTGCCGCTTAATACAAGCGGAAGGAAAATATTGTCTTTGAGGCTGAAAGTATCCAACAGATTAAAATCCTGAAACACAAAACCCAGATTGTCGCGACGAAAAGCCGCTATCTCATGTTCCTTAATGGAACTTAGGTTTTTCCCGTCCAATATCACTTGTCCGCCGGTAGGTTTGTCCAGCGCCGCAAGAATATTTAAGAGCGTGGTCTTACCGGAACCTGATTCTCCCATGATCGCCACATATTCCCCATGTTCTACCGAGAACGAAACATTTGATAATGCCTGAACCTGATTGCCTCCGAAACGTGTCGTATAAATCTTTTTCAGGCATGAAACTTCCAATATAGCCATTT
>JAFLTD010000056.1 GCA_022510625.1 Lachnospiraceae bacterium | reverse complement strand
TAACTGCAGATGAAGCGTAACGGATGTTGACAACGGCATCTGCGCCCAATGCCTCAGCTTCCGATACCATGCGCTTTGTGGCCAGCGCCCTGGCTTCATTCATCATCTCAGTGTAGGATTTCAGCTCACCGCCAACGATAGTCTTGAAACTTTGCGTGATGTCCCTGCCGATGTTTTTGGACTGTATAGTACTTCCTTTAACCATACCCAACATTTCCAGTTCTTTGCCACTGATATAATCAGTATTTACTAAGATCATCTTCTTCTCCTCCTTTGATTTCCTTTATTCTTTGGATACATACATATATCATAATCACCGCCATAACGACGGGAATGATTCCCAGAAAGAGCTTCCATATGCCGCCCGGTAAAGCGATTATTATTGTAAAATAAAATGCGTAGTATAAAACACACAGTATTGTGATAATAATCGGCGCGGTCATCTTTTTCCTGTGTTCACTCATAGTGCCTCCCTGTGCAGGAACTTATTTCATATATTTTTTCTATTTTAACATAAATTTTTTCGTTTTAACAGTACTAATAGTGATTGTTACAGTTCAGGAGAAAAATATATTGAAAATTTCCGTTGTGTACAGGCACTTATTCAAGTGCGAAGTATGAGTACCTGACAATAACTTGACAGCCGCGGGGTTTGGCGCGCTGTGCATAAACTCAAGCCTTCAGGCTTGAGTTGTCAAGCTTTTAACTTGAGATGGATGATTCACTTATTCACAAGGGCGATAACTAAATATTGATAATTTTGTAGAACTGAGTTAGTTTGTGTAGAAATAAGTTATGTTTGCTCAAACTATTCAGCTCTTGTTTTTTATTGCACCAAAGAGAGAAAAATAACCGGTTCGTACGCAGACAGGCAAATAGAATCTACGCTGAAGGAATCTTTTGCTTGGGGAGAAAAAATGTCAATTATAAGTACATAAATGATTGGTTGAAAGAGAAAAATTTAAAGCTCCAGGTGTGTTTTGCCGAATACCTGCGTGATATTGCCTATGATCATAAAAGCGGCAGCACAAATTTATGTGACATATATAAAATGCTTGGATGTTCAAAACAGAATGTTTCATATTGGAAAACGTATTCTTTCAGCACACAATCCCAAAAGTCAATATTAAAAGTCATAAAAAACGCTGCGGAATTATTTGACTTGACTGAAGAACAGACTGAGAAACTTGCTAACGCGGCAGGACTTACATTACACACTTCCGACGAAAATCTATATCATTTTATTTCATTAAACTACATTGGTAAAAAGAAAACGCTGTATGATAATGCTTTGATTAGTGAGAGAATGTTCAGATATTATAAAAAGATGGCACCGACAAAACAGGCACTGCTCGCGATTGCCATATCGTTAAACACAAATATGGAGGATATGAATAAGTTGCTGCGAGGCTATGGATACTGCCTATCGGACAGCGTTGTGGCTGATCTGGTTGTAATGTGGTTTATGGAGAACAAAGATAATAAAGCGGGAGCATTGTTGTTGGGAGAGATTAACGAAATGCTGGATAATATGGGATTACCCCTGCTCATGACCCGACAGTAGATCATATTGCATAATGTTAAAAAGTCAAAATTTTTTTCCGCTTTTTAGGGGTGGACTGATACATAATGGTTATTGGTTGGAAGACAACCAATAAAATAATTGGAGGTGGACAATATGTCAAACAAAAACACACAAAATTTTATCAGTCTAGCAACGGAATGGGTAGAAAAAAATGACCCTGCATTATTCAGAAACAATGCTGTGGATAAAAAGCAATCTGCTCCTCAGATCTTTGCCGCAACACCGGAGGATTCAACAGGCATGGCCTCGACATCGGCTGTGGTTATAGGCACGTGTGATTACCAAAGAATCGACAACGAAATGAGAAATGCGATAGAGAATGCAAAGAAGATGAAAGCGGTGGCAAATTCTGGTGACGATCCTGTTGAAGTTTTCAAAAAATATCCCCTTTTAGGATGCACAACAGTATTAGATATGGCGAGAATCGCATCAGGGTATGATCCTAATGGTGATGTGAATGCAAACAAGGAAAAATACAAGGATTATGTCGCGCGTGTTCTGGAATCGCCATTTTTCCATTTGGTAATGAATACGCAGCAGAATTTTCACAGGGATGAGAGCTCTTGGGATACTGCTATAAATCAGATTTCCGATTTGTTTGACGGTGTAACTGCAAAGGATAAGAGCAAAATTTCACAGTCTATCAGAAATTTGACCAATGCAGTTTCGAGTAAGAAGAATATGCAACAGGGGACAACACTTTTTTCTGTAAGCGCACTTAACAGTGACGAGCATACGGTTGAAGCGTATATCTACTCCAGCAACATTTCAATGATTGAAAATAAGTCGAAAGGCTCTGATTGTAAGCAGACAGATATTGATATTTACAAGACTAATCTTTCGTTTGACACTGAAATGTGGCAGTATTATGCAGAAATGGTCTATGCAAAACATCTTATGCTTATAACGGACTGGCTGAATGAAAATTCAACGAAACCGGGACCTGAACCAACAAACCTTTGTATTGGCGGTTATGTTGAGATATAATTCAGCTGCATAATCATTGAAGATAATCTGAAACAGGCTGCACAGATACAATAATTACTGTGCAGCCTGAAATAAATGGTGTTCCTGTATCTTCACAGATTACCTGAATTCGCGCAGAATGCAAAATACCCTTTGTTCTCCGCGCGAAACAGGAGACTGTACGGGGGATATTCCTTGTCAAAAGTCCGGACGAACTGCTCAAAGGTCATCAGGTCATTTTTTTCAAGGTAATACTTCTTATCGACCATGAAGTGCTGCTTGACGGTGTCCACGAACTGCTCCGACAGAATTTTCATGGCGGATATGGCAGTCTGGTCGATACGCGGTATGTCCTGAACCAGAATCTCGCTGAGCGTGCGCAGCACCAGCGGTTCCTCGTAGACGAGGTAAAACTGCAGGCGGGACTTATCCTTGGCAAGATAGGTAAGGCGGTAGCAGAGTGTCTTGCCGGAAGAAAAGTCATCTCCGCCGTAATGCTGGCTGACAATCTGTGATTTCGCCTGGCACATGGACTCTAGCGTATGCATGATTGATTTGGACAGGGAGTCTGTCTCGTTGTCCGATGCCGGATGAGTCCACTTGCTTGCGCTCCTCCCGGTAATCGCGAAGTCCTCTCTCATGATATGGCAGGTCAGCCATCCGGCGGAGATACCGATAAAATGCCGAACAGCTTCTTTGGAATAATTCTGTTCTTCCAGTTCTGCCTCGAGGGCCGGAAGCGTCTCCTCCCTAAGATTGTCATGCAGGGTCTTGTGCACGGCGTATCCGGGATAGTTGATGGACTTCATGTATGCCTCTTCCTCCGCAAAATGCTTTATGGCGTAGCTGTTAAAATACTTGATACCCTCTCTGCAGGCGTACTGCTGCTTAGCCTCATCCTCGTTGAGATCGATCAGTTTGCCTACAATTGTAAAAAGTCTCCGATGAGCATTGTCTATCGCATCTATACCGATACAAAAACGGTCATTCCATTTGATTTCGTTTGACATATGAACCTCCTGAAGCTAAAACATTCCAGCTTTTGCTATCGTACCATATTTTCCTCTGTAATAACAGAAGTTTCAGACATAAAATTAAAATTTTGACTTTTTTCTTAAGAAAAGGTTTATCGGTAAGAAAATGCTTGCTATTTATAAGAAAACAACGTAATCTAGATACAGAGACCTTTGAAGGTCCTAAGCGAGGGAGAAGAAGATGAAAGAGAAATTAGAGGAAATCGGAGTACAGTATGACGAAGTGCTCACGCGTTTCATGGGTAAAGAAGATTTTTATCTGCGTATGTTAAAGAAATTTTTGGATGATAAGAACTACGAAGGATTAAAGCAGGCTGTGGAGCAGAAAAATTGGACAGAGGCATTTACTTATGCGCATACCGTAAAGGGCCTATGCGGCAATCTCGGTCTGGGTGGTCTGCAGGAATATGTAGTCCCGCTGACGGATGAGGTGCGTGCGGAACCTTATGACGAGGCAAAAATCGTGGATTATATGGACAGCGTGACACAGGCATATGAGAAGACGGTGGAAACGATTCGTTCACTGTAATCCGCGTGCGGAGAATCGGTATGAAAATTTATGAAGAGTTGGTCGGTAGGCCGGCTCTTTTTACGATACAGAGAGACCGTTAATATCCGGGTACATGGCAGATGCACCCGTTTGGAGCGAAGTGTCTGATGGGAAAGAAAATAATGAGTATCTTATGTGTTTTGGCGGCGCTGTTCTGTTTTGCTTACTGCGCTGTCGTGTTTATGATCAAGTCGGGCAGCCGATTCTATTTTGTGTGGGCGGCAGGAGGCATATGTCTTGTGGTGTTGGCATGGTTGTTCCATTCCGGTATGTGGGACAGGATACCGCTCATCCTGCGGAGGATATTTGCTGTTGCCGTGCTTATAGGAGTTGTTCTGTTTGTCATTGTGGAAGGCTGTATTTTAAGCAGGTTTCACGATCGTGGCAGAGAAAATCTGGACTATATTATCGTGCTGGGTGCGCAGATGAAGCCCGCAGGACCGAGTGCGGTTCTGAAGTTCAGGCTTGATGAGGCATATGATTATCTGATTGAAAACGAGAATACAATCTGTATCCTGTCGGGCGGGCAGGGAAGCAATGAACCGTGCAGTGAGGCGGAGGGAATGTATATTTATCTTACCGACAGGGGCATTGAGCCGGAGCGCCTTATTCTGGAGGATAGATCCACGGATACATCGGAAAATATCGCATACAGTATGGCATTGATCGGACGCAAAGACGCGAGTGTCGGTATTGTGACAAATAATTTTCATGTATTCAGAGGTGTAAGACTGGCAAAAGCCGCGGGTATGGAAGAGGTATGCGGTATTGCAGCCCGCTCCAATGTATATTTTCAGCTAAATAATATGGTCAGGGAATTCTTCGGAATTATGAAAGATCTGGTGTGTGGGAATCTGTTTTGACACTTGGATTTAATTCGGTGGTATGGTATCATGATACTGGGTGAAACTATGAAGATAAATAGTATGAACGGAGTACATCAAAATAATATACGGTGGGTATTGGCCCTTATGCTGGCGGGGACGGTGCTCGGAGGCTGCAGCGCGGGTGAACAGTTAAACAATACGCAGCAAGGAATGGCGGCGATTCAGTCTTTGGAATACGAAGAGGCGCTGGATTGTTTTAAGAATGCACAGAATGAAGGGGAGGATGAGCAGCTTCTCTATCGCGGAATGGGACTTGCCTATATGGGTTTGACGAGATATGAGGACGCCATCATGTATCTCGAGGCGGCTTTACACAGCGGTGGCAGCAAGGTGGAAGATGTGGATTTTGACATTAATTATTATCTTGCCACGGCCTATTACAAGAATGGGCAGCCGCAGGATGCCATCAGTGCTTACGACGCGATTCTGGCACTCCGTCCGAGGGAAAAGAATGCCTATTATCTGCGGGGGTGTGTGAAGCTGTCGCAGAACGATTTTGACGGGGCGCAGCTCGATTTTAACGAAGCTGTCATACTGGACAGCAGGGATTATGATCAGATGATCCGAATCTATATGGTGCTTGAAGAATATGGATACAAGGACGCGGGGATGGTCTATCTGCAGAATGCACTGAAAGAGAATGAGAAATCTATCTCGGATTACGATATGGGGCGTATTTGCTATTATATGGGCGACTATGAGAATGCGCGCAATTATCTGACCAAGCTTAAGACGACGACGGATTACGGGGCGGCACTGTATCTGGGCAGAACATATGAGGCGTTGGGAGACTACAATTATGCTTCCAGCATCTATGCGGGATATGTGGAGAATGACCAGAGCAAGGCGGAGATATACAACCAGCTGGGTCTGTGCAGAATGAAGATGGAAGAATACGAATCGGCGCTGGATGCCTTTCAGGCGGCGATGAATATAGAAGATAACGGGATGATGCAGACGCTCAAATTCAACGAGATTGTCACCTACGAATACATGCGTGAATATAAGACGGCAGCGGCTTTGATGAGCAGCTATTTAAAGTCCTATCCGGATGATGAAGCGGCGAAGCGTGAATATGAATTCCTGCAGACGAGATAAGATTGACAAGGCAAAAGGCCGATGTTACTATTGAACAAATAGATAAGCAAAGAACCAAGTGATACATAATATTGAGGAAGGCATGGTGGCAGAATGGAAAATACTTTCGTACGTGTTAAGGGTATTATAAAGAAGGGCGATAAATATCTGTTGATCAAGAGATGGGTGGATGACCGTATCCCGGAACCCTTTGTGTGGGAGTTTATCGATGCTGAAGTTGCCCACGGCGAGGCGCCTGATGACACGATTCACCGCGCCATCAGGGAACTTTTATCAGTAGACGGTAAGATTGATAAGATTGAATATACATGGTCGAACCTGTTGGGGGAGACCCACTGTGTAGGCATTGCCTATCTGTGTTCTATCAAAGAGGAGGACGAGGCAAACATCGTATTGACCGAGGACTACGGTGAGTGGGCATGGGTGTCCAGAGACGAGTTCCCCTCTTATATCGAGAACCAATACGTATTGCAGGATCTGGAAGGTAAGAAATTATGATAAACAAGTTAGTTGAGAAAATTCAAAAGACACAAGCGCCTATCGTGGTAGGGTTAGACCCTACCATGAAGTTTGTTCCCGAGCATATTCAGAAGGAAGCTTTCGATGTGTACGGGGAGACAACGAGCGGCGCAGCGGCGGCAATCTGGCAGTTCAATAAGGCGATCGTGGACGCGGTCTACGATCTGATTCCTGCGGTGAAACCGCAGATTGCCATGTACGAGCAGTTTGGAATCGAGGGACTTGGCGCTTTTCAGAAGACAGTGGATTACTGTAAACAGAAGGGTTTGATAGTCATCGGTGATGTGAAGCGCGGAGATATCGGCTCCACATCGGAGGCCTATGCAGTGGGGCATCTTGGGCAGGTTCAGGTCGGCAGCACGATGTGCAGGGGATTTGACGAGGATTTCGTGACGGTAAATCCGTATCTGGGTTCCGACGGGGTCAAGCCTTTTATCAAGGTGTGCCGGGAGGAGAAGAAAGGTATCTTCGTTCTTGTCAAGACGTCTAATCCGAGCAGCGGCGAATTGCAGGATCGCTTGATTAAGAGCAAGGAAGAAGGCGGCAGCGACAGACCGCTCTACGAGATTGTGGGTGAACAGGTTGCGGCGTGGGGATCCGAGTGTATGGGAGATTCCTACAGTTATGTCGGAGCCGTTGTCGGCGCGACTTATCCTGAGCAGGGCAGAATCTTGCGGGAAATCATGCCCAAGGCCTATATTCTGGTGCCGGGATACGGTGCACAGGGCGGTAAAGGCGCGGATTTGGTTCACTTCTTCAACAAGGACGGACTGGGTGCCATCGTCAATTCCTCCAGAGGTATTATTGCGGCATACCAGCAGGAACAGTATGCAAAGTACGGCGCCGAGAACTTTGCGGACGCTGCCAGGGCAGCGGTGCTTGATATGAAGGAAGACATCGCGCAGGCGCTGGCTGCAAGAAATAAGTAAGGGTATCCTGAAAACCAAGACAGAGTGTACGATGAAAAATAAATATGATAAAATAATTATTGGTGCCGGTTTTTATGGCTTTTATGCGGCAGATTTCTGCGCAAAAAAGGGAGAAAATGTCCTCGTCCTGGAATATGATCAAGAACCCTTTTCGCGTGCCACATACATCAATCAGGCGAGAGTACATATGGGGTATCATTATCCGAGAAGTCTGACCACGGCGATGAAATCGGCCGGATATTTCAGGCGTTTCGTACAGGATTTCAATTTCTGTATTCATGATACGTTTAATCAGGTCTATGCGACGTCCGAACAGTTTTCATGGACGAATGCAGAACGATTTATGGAATTTTGCCGCGCGGCGGATATCCGCTGTGATGCGGTCTCTCCTTCACAATATTTTAATCCGGGCATGTGTGACGGAGCTTTTCTGACGGAAGAATATACTTATGACGCAGGGTTATTGCGCGCATGGTATCAGGAACGGCTGACGGCACAAAAAAACGTCCGGATTTTATACGGAATAAAGATAAATAAAATACGAAAACAAGATGATATATTCGAAATTTTCTTAGAAGACGGCAGCGTGTATGAATGCGCATATGTGCTGAATGCAACCTACGCTTCGGTGAATCAGATTCTTAAGAGCGTGGAAGAAATTGAGACAGAGACATTTCCGATCAAGTACGAGTTGTGTGAGATCATTCTGTGTGAGGTCTCAGATTCCTTGAAAAATGTAGGAATGACTGTGATGGATGGTCCGTTCTTTTCCATCATGCCCTTTGGAAAAACGGGATTACACTCTCTTACGTCCGTGACTTTTACACCGCATGTGACATCCTATGATGAATTACCGCGTTTTGAATGCCAGGAAAGGCTTGAAAATGTGGGGGGGGGTATATGCGGCAGACAACACCTTGGGAACTGCAACTTGTGTCCTTGTAAACCGGATACGGCATGGCCGTATATGTCGAGACTTGCAGGAAAGTACTTGAAAGAGGAGTACGGCTTTGCCTATAAAGAATCCCTATTTTCCATGAAGCCGATTTTAAAATCCTCTGAGGTGGATGATTCCAGGCCGACGAGTATTAAAGTGTTGTGCGAAAATCCCACGTTGATCAGCGTACTGTCAGGAAAGATCAATACGGTGTATGATTTGGACCAATATCTGTAGAGCAGCTTTTTTGGGGGATTGGGTGTCAGCAGAAAGAGAAAGAAGAAAATGATAGAGCAAAATGAAAAAGAGAAAAAATTTATTTCTGCTGTAGTATATCTTCACAATGAAGGGGAGGATGTACTGGATTTCTTTGACAGAGTTGTTTCTGTATTTGAAAGACGGTTCTTGCAGTATGAGATTATCTGTGTTGATGACGGATGTACGGATAGGACGGTCGGGGTGCTGAAAGAATATCTGGAGGAGCATGAACTTGCAGCGACGGTCAGTCTGGTGCATCTGAGTTTTTTTCATGGATTGGAAAGTGCGATGAATGCGGGAAGAGATCTGGCTATCGGGGATTTTGTCTATGAGTTTGACAGTGTCCGCGTGGATTATGATCCGGAGCTGGTTCTGGAAGTATATCAAAAGTTGTTGGAGGGAAACGACATTGTTGTGGCGACAGCCGGGAGGACGGCAAGGTTATCCTCCATGTTATTTTATGCTTTATATAATAGGACCAGTCATGGAAACAGCAAAATAGGACCGGAGACATTTCGGCTTGTGTCACGCCGTGCGATCAATCGCGTGAAATCCATGGGACAATATATTCCCTACCGAAAGGCAGTATATTCCAACTGCGGACTGAATAAGGCAGAAGTGCATTATGATCTGGTCAAAGGGGGCGGAAGGAAAAAGCAGAAGACCGGCGAAAGGGCATCTCTTGCCCTGGATTCCTTTATTTATTTTACTAATGTGTTGGAACGGTTGTCCGCCATCGTGAGCGGTGCTTTTTTGCTGATAACGTTCGGAGTTGGGATTTATATTCTCAAGGACTTTTTAACTGACAGTATGGTGGTGGAAGGCTGGATGTCCACAATGGGTTTTCTGACGCTCGGATTTTTTGGCGTATTTGCTATTCTTACGATTATTCTAAAATATCTTTCAGTGATATTAAATTTGATTTTTAAACAACAGAGATATCTGATTGCAGATATAGAAAAAGTGGTAGGAAGATGAAAAATCAGGTTTCAAGCATCAATTTGCTGTTTCCGGTTCTGAATGAGAGACTTCGGCTTGAGTCCGGAATTGAGCGGACTGTGGAATATGTGCGGACTAATGTGCGGATACCTTGTTATCTTACGATCCTGGATAACGGTTCGGAGGATGAAACGCCGGAAATAGGCAGACGGCTGCAAGAGAAATACGAGGAAGTCCGCTATGTCCGGGTGGGAGAGCGGGGAGTCGGAGTAGCTTTCCGCAAAGGGATTGAATTGAATGAATGCGACTTGGTAGGATATATGGATATTGATCTTTCCACAGATATTAAGTATTTGGGGAAGACGATAGAGGCTTTTTCGGCGGATCCGGAATTGCAGTATGTGAACGGAAGCCGTTTCAGCAAACAGTCGGATGTCAAAGGACGTAAATGGTACCGGAAAATAACTTCCATGGGGTTGGTCATCCTGCTGAAAGTTCTTTTTCATATGAAGGCAACCGATGCCGTATGCGGTTTCACCTTTTTGAGACGTGAAGCTGCAGAGCAGCTGGTGAGAGAAAGCAGCAAGGACAACGGATGGTTTTATACCATTGAATTTCTGCTTCGTGCCGAGCGGGACGGAATGAAGATTTATGATATGCCGGTGGAGTGGCGGGAGGATTATAATACCACGGTAAAGATTTGGAAGACGATCAGGAATTATCTGGTTCAGATGATCAAGTTGAAAAAAACTTTCAGATATGAGGAAAAAGGAAGTGTTAAAGCGAATTGACCTATCCAGGGATTATCAAAAGCATAAGGATGAATACAGGAAGGCGATAGAGGCAGTCTGTGAGGAGACCGCCTATTCGGGAGGGAAATTTGCAGATCGTTTTGATGAGGAGTTCGCTGCATTTTGCCAGGTTCCCTATGCCAACGGCGTGAACAACGGCACAACCGCATTACATTGTGCGCTGATGGCGCTGGGGATTGGAGTAGGTGACGAGGTGATCGTGCCGGCCAATACCTATATTGCAACGGCGTGGGCAGTTACCTATACCGGTGCGATACCGATATTTGTGGATTGTACGGCAGATACATGGGAGATCGATCCCGGTAAAATTGAGGAGAGGATCACGAAGAGGACTAAAGCGATTATCGGTGTGCATCTGTACGGGCAGCCGTTTGAGTTTCGCAAAGTGAGCGAGATTGCGGAAAAATATGGGCTTTATGTGGTGGAGGACTGCGCACAGGCGCATGCGGCCCGATATGAAGGGAAGATGGTAGGCAGCTTGGGAGAGCTCGGATGTTTCAGTTTTTATCCCGGTAAAAACCTTTATGCCTTTGGGGAAGGCGGCAGTGTGACCTGTCATAAAGAAGAGTACTATAATGCCATCAAGGTAATTAAGAATCAGGGCTGTAACGTGCGGTATTATCATGAAGTGATTGGCTATAACTACCGGATGGAGGGGATGCAGGGCGCTGTGTTAAGTGTAGGGTTGCGTCATCTTGAAGAATGGACGAGACGTAGAATAGAGATCGGTGAGAAGTATCTTGCCCGGATTACCAATCCTCTGTTCACCATGCAGACACATCCCGATAATACGGATCCGGTCTATCATTTGTTTGTAGTGACAGTGGAGGATCCGGAGCATTTCCTGAGCTATATGGCCGGGAAAGATATCGAATGTCATCGTCATTATCCCGTGCCGTGTCATTTGCAGCAGGCCTACGCCCATCTGGGGTATCGAGAGGGTGACTGCCCCAATGCGGAGTATCTGGCAAAACACTGTGCAACACTCCCACTGTTTCCTGAGATGACGGAGGAGGAAGTTCAACTGGTCATAGATGCCTGCAATAGTTACACGGGTCGATAAGGCGGAAAAAGCGAAAGGAGCATTTGTGATAATGGAAAGCTACAAAAAAGAATTTATCGAATTTATGGTGGATAGTCAGGTGCTCAAGTTTGGGGACTTTACCTTGAAGAGCGGCAGAAAATCCCCCTTCTTCATGAATGCGGGGGCCTATGTGACGGGTGCACAGCTTCGCAGGCTGGGTGAGTATTACGCGAAAGCAATCCACGATAAGTACGGGCTGGATTTCGATGTGTTGTTCGGACCGGCGTATAAGGGAATACCGCTGTCCGTAGCGACCACTATGGCGATCAGCGAACTGTACAACAAGGAGATTCGCTATTGTTCCAACCGCAAAGAGGTGAAGGATCATGGCGACACGGGTATACTGCTTGGCAGCAAGCTAAACGACGGTGACAGGGTGGTGATCATCGAGGATGTGACCACTTCCGGCAAGTCCATTGAGGAGACTTTTCCGATCCTGAAAAGCCAGGCCGATGTGGAAATCAAGGGATTAATGGTTTCCCTCAACAGAATGGAGAGAGGGCTTGACAGCGAGAAGAGTGCACTGGAAGAAATCAAGGAGAAATACGGATTTGAGGCGAACGCCATCGTGACGATGGAAGAGGTGGTGAGCTGCCTGTACAATCAGCCGTACAAAGGAACGGTATATATCGACGATACATTAAAAAGTGCCATCGACGCATACTATGAACAGTATGGTGCTAAGTAAGTTTAAAGCGGATGCCCGACATAAGCGGCAGGAAAGGAAACGGGGAAATGGAAGAGAGAACTTATAGGACAATGGGCGGCAGTGGCGCGCTCAACATTGCGGTCGGCGTAGTCGTGCTGGTGGTCGGCGTGGCGAGCGGCGTACTTTTGATGATCAGCGGTGCGAAACTGTTGGCGGGAAGAAGTAAGATTTTATTCTAAAGAGAAGATCAAAGACGAATGGGTATTTTCGGGCGGACGAAGATGCCCATTTCAATCTTTCGTGGTCTGTCGGTACGGTATTGTGAAATACGGCAATGCAGGATTAAGGAGTTACTATGGCGAAAAAGAACAGTTATATGTTTACAAGCAAACGGCATACACAAAAAGGCATCATGGCGACGATTCTCGGCGTGATATCTCTGGGGACCCTGGCTTACACCGTTATTATGAGTTATCTGAGGGCGGGCGATGTTCCGAGACAGTACGGAGCCGCGGTGATGCTTGTTATGATTTTTGCCTTTATTGGCATAATCCTGGGTGTTGTTTCCAAGACAGAGCGGGATAAGTTCTATCTTTTCTCTTATCTCGGCATCGTTCTGAATGTGTTGGCGCTTCTTGTGATCAGTATGATCTTGTACGCCGGAGCGTACGCATGACGGATGATTCTACAGGTAAACGGTAAGTTTGACCATAATGGTATGACATGGAGGGAAAATGGAAGATATCTATATTTCGGAGAAAGACAGAAAAGATCTGGAGGCGGAACGGTATGTGCTTGCCGTAGAGCGGATCAGACAAATATCGGATGAGTCAATTTGCGAAGAACAAATTCAGACGTATTTTCGTGTGGTGGCAGGGTTCGTTCTTCTTGCGGACAAAGCGTGGAATATCGTGGAGAATGGTGATCTGCGCCGGATGACGCTTCAGGAACTGCAGAGCCTCAATGCGGAATTGTATCGGGATGTCCTGCCGGAAAACTATGGGAACAGCTATGGAAATCCGGATTATGCCGTGGATTGTCTAGGTGAGTCAATAGGACGGATGCTGTCCTTTCTCTATACGGAATTGCGGGGAATGATACCGGCGGCTTTCGAGCAGAACCGGTTTGACATGGTGATACGCATGGAGCTGCTGCTGGAAGTGTATCAGGCGTTTGTCGCTGCCGAGCAGGAAAGAGCAGAGAGTTCGGAGAGCACAGGACAGGCGGCAGCGGGGACAAGTAATGTGGCGCCTGAGACACTGCGTCAGATTCTTTACTGGTATGTGAGCGATTATTACGAGCCGGAATCCCTTGAAAGGACAGCAGGACTTCTGGACCCGGCAAGGAATTTCGCATATCGCATCATCATGGACAGTGACTTGTCGGATTTGCGCTATCTCTACTATTATGGGGAGTACGTCACCGACAGTGAGCTTCGGACCGCAAAGCATTTAAATGCAATGCCGGAGGAGAGGATTAAACTGTTAGCCGATACTTACACGGAAGGATACCGAATCGGCTTTGAGGTGGGAAACAAGGATATCTCCATCAAGAAGACAGTCAATGTCCGCTATGCTTTGGGCTTTGAGAGAATGATACGTCAGGCTGTCATTAATTTTGACCACATTGGTCTACAACCGACAATCTACCGGGCGGGGGCGAATATCTTTCAGGGAAGAAGTGTCAACAAGAACGGCTTTTTCGGGGCGAATCCCAATAAACAGTTTGACTATGACCACAAGGAAGATCAGGCACTGGTTCTCGATAGGCTTTTGGTGGAGCGCAAGATGGAGTGCATGAAGAGCGCTTACGAGCGATATAAGACGGAGGCAGCAGTGTTTGGCGGTCCTGCGGTAGTGGAGATTTTCGGGGAGAAGCCTTTTGTGCCTGAGACTAAGAAGGCGGCATATAAGCTTGACGAAAAGCAGCAGAAACTTTCCGTAGAATATGCCGCTAAGGCGGGCGCGCTGCAGAATGAGTATATACCCGGCGAGCAGAGAAGCTTTACGATCATAGCGTTTCCTGTGCCGGACATCGGCGACCGATATGAGGAAATCTTCGATGATATCGTGCGTATCAATACACTGGATTATAAGCTGTATCAGGGGATTCAGCAAAAAATCATAGACGCGCTGGATTTGGGATTGACTGTCATAGTCAAAGGAAGCGGCGAGAACAGAACCGAGATGACGATCAGATTGCACGAGCTGCATGACCCGACAAAAGAGACCAACTTTGAGAATTGTGTGGCCGACGTAAATATCCCGGTGGGAGAAGTGTTTACATCGCCGGTATTAGCGGGCACAAACGGGATTTTGCATGTGACGAGGGTGTTTTTGAATGAGCTCGAATATAAGGATTTGTGGCTTAAGTTTGAGGACGGTATGGTGGCCGATTACGGCTGCTCGAATTTTCCGACTGAGGCGGAGAATCGCAAATATATCAGGGAAAATGTGATGTTCCATCACGATACTCTGCCTCTCGGCGAATTCGCTGTCGGCACAAACACGACCGCGTATGTGGCGGCGCGCAAATACGGTATTGAGGATAAGATGCCGATTCTGATTGCGGAGAAGACGGGTCCTCATTTTGCAGTGGGTGATACGTGTTATTCACATGCGGAGAACGTGCGTGTATTCAATCCGGACGGCAAAGAGATCATCGCCAAGGACAATGAGGTGTCACTTTTACGTGACACGGATGTCAGCAAGGCATATTTCCAGTGTCACACGGACATTACAATACCTTATGACGAATTGGGAGAACTGTCGGTGTTGACTAAGGCGGGCGAAACGATTCCGATTATCCTTGACGGTCAATTTGTTTTGGCGGGATGTGAGGAGTTGAATCGTGCATTTGAGGAATAATTTTGTGTGTGCAATATGTGCATAAATAGTAGAAAAGATGGTTGCGCATTGACGGAAAATCTAGTACACTGAATATGGGTATTAATCTTTATGACCACTAGATGTTGTGGTTGAAAACGAGCAAGCTCGTTTGCGGGATGTTGTTTATGAGTAATGCCTATGAGTATGTCTGACGACAAACTCGGCACACTCGCAAACTCGAACTTAAGGAGGATGAACAGATGGCACAGGTAGGTATTGTGATGGGCAGCGATTCCGATATGCCCATTATGGCAAAGGCGGCTGATATACTGGAGGATCTCGGTATTTCTTACGAGATGAAGATTATCTCGGCCCACAGGGAACCCGATGTGTTTTTTGAATATGCTAAGAGTGCGGAGAGTAAGGGCTTTAAAGTTATTATTGCCGGTGCGGGCAAGGCGGCGCATCTGCCGGGCATGTGTGCAGCTATTTTTCCGATGCCGGTGATCGGTGTTCCCATGAAGACTTCTGATTTAGGGGGCGTTGACTCTCTGTATTCCATCGTGCAGATGCCTTCCGGTGTTCCGGTAGCTGCGGTGGCGATCGGAGGCGGACAGAACGCGGGCATTCTGGCGGCTAAGATTCTTGCCACATCCGATCCTGCACTGCTGCAGAAGCTGAAAGACTACACACAGAGCCTGAAGGAGAGCGTGCAGAAGAAAGATGCCAAGCTGCAGGAAGTGGGATACAGGAACTATCTGGCAAACTAGATAACGGATAAATTTGGAGGTAGGACATGGATTATAAGACAGCAGGTGTTGACATCGAGGCCGGTTATCAGTCGGTTGAGTTGATGAAGAGTCATGTGAAGGAGACGATGAGGCCGGAAGTACTGGGTGGACTGGGCGGATTTTCGGGGGCCTTTTCCATGGCTAAGATTAAGGATATGGACGATCCGGTATTGTTGTCCGGTACGGACGGTGTCGGCACGAAGATCAAGCTGGCGTTTCTCATGGATAAGCACGATACGGTGGGAATCGACTGTGTTGCGATGTGCGTCAATGACGTTGTGTGTGCGGGTGGCGAGCCGTTGTTTTTCTTGGATTACATAGCCTGCGGCAAGAATTATCCCGAGAAGATCGCAGCCATTGTGGGCGGTGTGGCCAAAGGATGCAAGCAGGCAGGAGCGGCGCTTGTTGGCGGAGAGACGGCGGAGCATCCGGGATTGATGCCGGAGGACGAATACGATCTTGCCGGTTTCGCTGTCGGCGTTGTGGACCGCAAGGATTTGATTACCGGCGAGAATATCAGACCGGGAGACTCACTGATCGGTATCGCGTCATCCGGTGTGCACAGTAACGGTTTTTCACTGGTCCGCAAGGTGTTTGCGATGACGAAGGAAGGTCTGGATACATATTATGACGAATTGGGTGCCACGCTTGGCGAGACACTGTTGACACCGACCAGAATCTATGTGAAAGCGCTTGGGGCGGTCCGCGATGCGGGCGTAATCATCAAGGGGTGCAGCCATATCACCGGCGGAGGTTTCTATGAGAACATTCCGAGAATGCTGCCGGAAGGCGTGACAGCGGTTGTGAATAAGGACAGTTATCCTATTCCCCCGATTTTTACATTACTGCAAAAGACAGGTAATTTGGAAGAGAAGATGATGTATAACACTTACAACATGGGCATCGGCATGGTGCTGGCGGTGGATGCGGCAGATGCGGACAAAACGCTTGCCGCGCTGAAAGAGGCCGGCGAGGAAGCTTATGTGATCGGCAGGACGGAAGCGGGCAACAGAGAAGCGGTAATAAAATAGCAAAGCAAGTGATTGCGATGCGGAGAGGCTGTGGAAATGCTTAGAACAGTGGTGTGCGTGTCCGGCGGCGGCACGAATTTGCAGGCGATCATCGACGGCATACGGCAGGGATCTGTCTCCGATGTGCAGATTGTCCGGGTGGTCAGCAACAATAAAAATGCTTATGCGCTGGAGCGTGCCGCGCAGGCAGGGATAGATGCGGTGTGCGTTTCGCCACGCGATTACGCCGACAGGGAGCAGTTCAATGAGGCGCTATTGCGGGAAGTGGATGCGGCAGCTCCCGATTTGGTTGTTCTGGCGGGGTTCCTCGTGGTGATTCCTCCGGCGTTGATCAGAAAATACGAGAACAGGATCATCAATATTCATCCGTCACTCATCCCTTCTTTCTGCGGAACGGGATATTACGGACTGAAAGTGCATGAGGCCGTGCTTGCGCGGGGCGTTAAGGTTACCGGAGCGACCGTGCATTTTGTGGATGAGGGCACGGATACGGGACCCATCATCATGCAGAAGCCTGTAGCGGTGATGGAAGGCGATACACCGGAAGTTTTGCAGCGCCGGGTCATGGAGGAGGCGGAGTGGATCATTCTCCCCGAGAGCCTCAATCTCATTGCGGGCGGCAAGGTGAAAGTGTCGGCCGGCCGAGTGAGCATAGCAGAGTGAAAGTGACAGACGGACATGTAAGGAGAATTGAGTAAACAGCGAGAGGAAAGGTAAGGTAACCGAATGAAAGTATTGATCGTGGGAAGCGGCGGAAGAGAGCATGCAATAGCTGCCGGAGTGGCAAAGAGTCCCAAAGTAGACAAGATATATTGCGCACCGGGCAACGCGGGGATCGGACAGATTGCGGAATGTGTACCCATCGGTGCCATGGAATTTGATAAAATTGTGGATTTTGCCAAAGAGCAGGCTGTCGATCTGACGATTGTCGGCATGGACGATCCGCTGGTGGGCGGTCTGGTGGACGAGATGGAAGCGGCAGGGCTTAAAGTGTTCGGACCGAGAAAGAATGCCGCGATTCTGGAAGGGAGCAAGGCCTTTTCCAAGGATTTAATGAAAAAATACAATATTCCCACGGCAGCCTATGAGAATTTCGATGACCCTGCGAAAGCATTGGAGTATCTGGAGAATGCGAAGATGCCGGTAGTGCTGAAGGCTGACGGTCTGGCTCTGGGTAAGGGCGTGCTGATCTGTCAGGATCTTGAGGAGGCAAAAGAGGGCGTTAAGACGATCATGGAAGATAAGAAGTTCGGTGAGGCGGGCAACCGCATGGTTGTGGAAGAGTTCATGACGGGCCGGGAAGTGTCCGTTCTCTCCTTTGTGGACGGCAAGACGATCAAGATCATGTCATCCGCGCAGGATCATAAGAGGGCGCTGGACGGTGACCGGGGACTGAATACAGGCGGTATGGGTACTTTTTCCCCGAGTCCTTTCTATACGAAAGAAGTGGATGAGTTCTGCCGTAAACATATTTATCAGGCGACTGTGGATGCCATGGCGGCGGAGGGAAGACCGTTTAAGGGTGTTATCTTTTTCGGGCTGATGCTGACGGAGAATGGTCCCCGCGTGCTGGAATACAACGCAAGGTTCGGTGATCCGGAAGCACAGGTGGTACTTCCGCGCATGAAGAACGATATGATAGAGGTAGTGGAGGCGTGCATCGATGGCACATTGGACCGGATAGATCTGCAGTTTGAGGACAATGCCGCGGTCTGTGTGGTGCTGGCTTCGGAGGGATATCCAGTATCTTATGAGAAAGGATTCCCGATCAGAGGTCTCGAGAAATTTGACGATGTTGAAGGGTACTACTGTTTCCATGCCGGAACGAAGCAGACAGAGCAGGGCATTGTCACAAGCGGCGGGCGTGTTCTGGGTGTTACGGCTAAGGGAGCCGACTTGAAAGAAGCCAGGGCCAATGCCTATCGTGCAACGGAATGGATTGATTTTGACAATAAGTACATGCGAAGTGATATCGGAAAAGCGATTGATGAAGCATAGACCTAAGCAAGAGTGAATAGAGAAAAAGTAAGGAAGATTCATGAAAGAGTAAGAGAGGGTAAGAGAGAGTCGGATTAGGTAAAAAGTGAGAGAGAATAATGTGAAAAGGAGAGGAACGCCATGAGTGACAGGGAAGAAAAAGCAGCCAATTTCAGAAGAGAGTTGTTGGAACTAAATCAACTGAATAGGCCGACGTACTGTGAAAAATGTAACGGTGTTATGGTCTTCAAGGGCGTCGGCGAGTACAAATGCGAGGACTGCGGTAATGTGGCTTACGACGATTACGGCAAAGTGAGGAACTATATCGAGCAGCATGCGGGCGCAACCTCCGCACAGGTGTCTGCCGCCACAGGGGTTTCACAGAAATCCATTCGGGATATGCTGAGGGAGGAAAGGCTTGAGATTGCAGCTAATTCCGCAGTATTCCTGAAATGCGAGCTCTGCGGTGCGAGTATTCGTTTCGGCAGGTTCTGCGCCAAGTGTGAGACCACTTATCATAGGAGAGTGGAAGAAAGAGCGAGAGCCGGCAGAAATCTCAACATGGCAGGCTTCAGTACAGAGAGGCCAACAGGCGAAGATGGCGCCAAGCGTTTTAACCGGGATAAGTAAAAGCAGCCAAAAGAGGGAGAAAAACTATGGTACAGAAGAAAAAATGTATATCAGTTGGAAGAAAACACTTTTTTGGATTGATAGCGGCCGTCGGAGTGGTGTCGGTATTGTGGGGTCAGCCGTTTGTCAGTCTGGCCGATTCCACGGGTACCGTAAAGGCGGACTCAGCCAATATACGTGAGAAAGCAGACACAAACAGTGATGTCATTGGCAGTGCTTCCGGCGGTACGACGGTTTCAATCAAAGATGAGGTCCAGGATTCTTCCGGTACATTATGGTATCAGGTGTATGTGAATGCGAATACAACCGGTTATATACGTGCCGATTTGGTAGACAAGACGGGCGGGGACAACGGAAATTCAAGTTCTCAGGGCGGCGACGGGCAGACTGCGTCACAGGGAGATTCCCAGCCGGCATCGGGCGCGTCGGGTGCGTTGGAAGCGCCGGACAATGAAATGGATGCACAGTACGCCGTCATTACTGCAGAAAGAGTCATTGTCAGAGCAGCTCCCTCCACCAATGAGGGCGTTGTAGTCAAATTGGTAAAGGACGATCAAGTGATTGTTAGCGGACAGTCCAACGGCAGCGATGGCAAACTGTGGTACTATGTGACATTTACAGGAGAAAACAGCGAGGAGAAAACGGGATTCATCCGATCCGATCTGTTGTCTTTGGGAGAGATGGTACCGGTACCGGAAGAGGAAACGCCGGAACCGGAGATAACGGCTCCCGATCCCGAACCTCCGGTAAACAATGACTATACAGTGACATATGACCAGGCCCAGGATGTGTGGTATCTGCATGATTATACAAGTGGCGAAAAGCAAACCTATCGCATGGCGGATATCATGCGGGTTACAAAGGAGAGAAGCGAGAGTGAGGCGGAGGATGCCAAAGCGCTGGTGAGACAAAGAATTGTCATTGTTGTGCTGATTATCCTGCTTATCATATCGATTGCCTTGAATATTGTTATGGCATTGAAAATTCGCGATGTCTACTATGAGGAGTACGAAGACGAGGATGAGGAGCAGGAGGAAGAAGCACCTCCGAAGAAGAGAAGCCGCGCGGATGAGGGAGATGAGACTCAGGTAAAACGTAAGAACCGTGCAGGTGAAGAGGAAGAAGCGTCTGCAAGGCGAAGAAGAAGCCGCGCGGGCGAAGAGGAAGAAGCGTCTGCAAGGCGAAGAAGAAGTCGTGCGGATGAGGAGGAAGAAATGCCGGTGAGACGGCGAAGAAGCCGCATAGACGAGGAGGAAACACCGCAGCGCAGACGTCGAACGGACGAAACTGAGAAACGTAAGAATCGTATGGACGGGGAAGAAGAGGCAGAGGAACGTCCGTCCGGAACATCTCAGAAGAGGAAGACCAAGAATTTCCTGCTGGATGATGACGAATTTGAATTCGAGTTTTTAAATATGGACGATAAGGACTTATAGAAGCTGAAGCTATTAGGATTGGTAAGGAAATGTTTATAGAGATAGACTTTAACAGTGATGAAGCAATCTATATGCAGCTG